>CAZUUP010000358.1:0-6474 GCA_964623105.1 uncultured Akkermansia sp. | reverse complement strand
TTCATCGCCTCGGTGAAGCCGCCGCAGCGCGTGAGGTCCACTTGCGCGATGTCCACGCGGCCCTTGTCCATCAGGTCGAGGAACGACTGGCGACCGCTCTCCTGCTCGCCGGCGGCGATGTGGACGGGACTGGCGGCGGTGAGTTTGGCGTAGCCTTCGTAGTCGTCGGGCGGGAGCGGCTCCTCGAGCCAGAAGATGCCGAACTCGGCGAAGGCCTTCGCGCGTTGGATGGCCGTGCGCGCGTCCCACACGAGGCCGGCGTCAATCATCACGTCGGCATCCGCGCCGAAACCCTTGCGCGCCTGGCGGACGAGGTCCACGTCGGTCTTCGCGTCGGTGCCCATCGGTGCCCAGCCGAACTTCACGGCGGAAAAACCTTTCGCGCGGATGCGCTTGGCGAGTTCGCCGGTGGCCTTGGGCGTCGCGCCGAAGAGCGAGCTGGCGTAGCAGCGGATCTTTTTCTGAAAACCGCCGCCGAGCAATTTCCACACGGGCAGGCCGAGCGCCTTGCCCTTGATGTCCCAGAGCGCGAGGTCAACGCCGCTCATTGCATGGACGCCAATGCCGCGCCGGCTTGAGTAGATGGTGCGGTGATACATCAGGTGCCACAGCCGCTCGGTCTCGAACGGGTCCTGGCCGATGAGCAGATGCTTCAATCCCGTGCTGATCGTGTGCGAGAACGGTCCCTCGATAACGGCCTTGCACGCGAGCGGCGCGGAGTCCACCTCACCGATGCCGGTGATGCCGGCGTCGGTCGAGACCTTGATGATGAGCGCGTCCTGCCCGCTGTCGCACTGTTCGCGGACAAGTTTTTGGGAGACGTAGATGGCTTCAACGTTGGTGATTTTCATGCAAGTTTTGGCAGCAATCTAATTGACGATGAGCTGCGAAACGGGGTTCAAGGATTCGCCTTGAGGCCGCGCAGATGCTGGTCGAACCAGTCGGCGAAGAGGAGTTGGTCGGTGCCCATCTCCGGCCAGCCGTGGACCTTGCCTGGACGGTTGAGGAGTTGCGCGGCGACTCCGGCCGCCTTGGCTTTGGCGACGAAGGTTTCCGCCTGCTGGTAGGGGACGAGTTTGTCGGCGTCGCCGTGGATGATGAGCGAGGGCGCGGTTTTCGCGGTGATGAAGTAGATCGGGGAAATCTCGCGACCGAGCGCCTTGCGGCCTTCCTCGGTGTCGGAGCGCGGACCGAAGGCGGCCTTGAAATTTTTCAACGTGCCGACGCCCACGGCGTCCTCGCCGGTCGTGCCGTAGTTGAGAAAATCGGTCGGCGGAAAAAAGCACGCGACGGCCTGCACGGCGCTGCTGGCGCGGTCGATGGGGTCTTTGGCGTCGGCTTTGCCGGGGCCGCCCTGCGTGCCCATCGTGAGCGAGAGATGCCCGCCCGCGCTGGCGCCGGTGATGCCGAATTTGTCCGGGTCCACCTTCCATTTCGCCGCGTTGCTGCGGATGAAACGAATGGCGCGGTGGATGTCCTGGGTGACCTCAGGAATGGTGAACTTGGGCTGTGACCCGTGGACCACGGCGAACACCGTGTAACCGCGATCGAGAAAGGCTTTGTAGCCGGCAGGCCGGACATTGTCCTTCGAGGAAAACCAGCCGCCGCTGACCATGTAAATGATGGCGCAACCGTTGTTGGTCGCGGTGGGCTGGAAGACATCCAGCGTGAGCGCGGTGCCGAATTTGCGGCCGTAAATGACATCTTCGGTGCGGGTGAAGCTCGCGTCCTGGGCGGTGGCGAGCGCAATTGTGAGGACGAGAACCAGCGCCGGCAGGGCGCGGACAAGCAGGTGAATCATGCCCCGAGTGTAGCGAGCGCGAGGGCGGCGGGAAGGGGATTTGCGATATCGGTGCAACTGGGCAGAGTTTCGGCCGTCCGCTGGAGGACAAAGGAACCGACGAAGTCCGGCCCGAAGGAATGTCGTCACGCCAAAGTCCGGCCTCTCCAATAAAAGGTGGGCACAAAATCGACCAGGTGTGGCGTTTGCCCGCCGGCAACAGTCCTGAGAGCGAAACCTTCGTCTAGCCGCGGATCGCACGCCGCATCGGACCCGGCAAGCATCGTTTTCCACCAAGAACCCCGGTTTGAGTTGCGGCGAAAGACCCTAAATCCGCCCGTAATCTGCTTGCCTCAACGCAGCGAGAGGTATAATTCCTCACCATCCCTTGCAGTTCGTCCGAGACACAATTCATCTTATGAAACTTCCCAAGACTTCGCGTCGCCGCTTCATCCAGGCCGGTGGCGTTGGTTTGCTCAATCTCGCGGTGCCGGGATTGGTCGTCGGCAAGGACAAGTTCGATGCGTCGGGCAAGGCCGTGTCCTCGAAGAAATGCTGCATCTTCCTGCTCCTGTGCGGCGGACCAAGTCACATCGACACTTGGGATTTGAAGCCCGAGGCGCCGTCCGAAATCCGCGGCCCGTACAAACCCATCCGCACCAAGGTGCCGGGGATGCACTTGAGCGAACTGCACCCGCTGCTCGCGAAAGTCACCGACCAGTTCTGCCTCATCCGTTCGATGCACCATCCGCGGCCGATCAACAATCACTTCGACGCCATGCACAATTTGCTGTGCGGTCAGGTGGTCGAGCGGGTCCGCGAGGGGGTGCCGGACGACCTGCCTTACATCGGCTCGGTGGTGGCCAAGGGCCTCTCCAACGAGCGCAACCTGATCTCCAACGCATGGCTCATCAAATGCGTCGGCCCGCCGGTCTTCTGCGCCCCGAACATCGGCTCGGGCGGTTACCTCGGATCGGCTTATGCACCGGTGTTCATTGGCTCCGCGGACAATCATCCCGCGATGCCGAAATTCCGGCTGCCGGAGATCTATGACACGGCTGATCCGGCGCGCCTGCAGGAACGGCGCAAGCTCCTTGACGCGCTCGAGTCCGACCGGCTCGCCGCTGATCCGGGCGGCAAGGACTGGGGCGAACTGCGCGAACTGGCCTACGACGCGATGACCCGGCCGGAAGGGCGCGCGGCCTTTGACCTGAACCGCGAGCCGGTGGCGGTCCGCGAGCGCTACGGCATGCATCCGCTCGGTCAGAATCTGCTCCTCGCGCGCCGCATGGTGGAGGCCGGCGTGCGTTTCGTGACGGTCAATGGCTGGGTAGGCTCCGCACCGGGAGAGACCGGCGGCGGGCCGCCCAGCTCGAGCTGGGACATGCACGGCGGCAACATGGGCATGGGCAACGCCTTCAGCAACGGTTCCTACGGCATGAACTTCTGCCTGCCACGACTTGACCAGGCCCTCTCCGCCCTCCTGACTGATCTCAAGGATCGCGGCATGTTGGAGGACACGCTCGTCGTGGCGATGGGTGAGTTTGGGCGCACACCGGTCATCCTGACGCAGGGGCCTCCCGGCCGACAGCACTGGCCGCAATGCTTCTCCGCAATCATGGCCGGCGGCGGCATTCGCGGCGGGGCGGTCTATGGCGAATCCGACAAGACCGGCGCCGCACCGAAGAGCAATCCCGTGACACCGCAAGACCTGCACGCCACGGTGCTGCACGCCCTGGGTGTGCCACTGAACGACCTCGGCAAGAACACCGGCATCATCCGGCCACCGTTCTCGTCGGGGAAGCCGGTCATGGCACTGTTCGGATAAGTCGAGACGACGCAGTCCGGGCGACAGGCGCGCGGCCTTCAGGCCGCTTCCGCGCACGAATGCAACGGGAGTTCGGACGCACTTTTCGCGGCCCACGTTGAAGCGGCGTAAACGCCGCGCGCCGGAAATCGCGCGACGCCGCCCGGCCTACTTCCTCTTCGCCGCCCACGCATCCCACTGGACGCGGTATTCGGCGGTCATCGGCGTGAATGTGATTTTTACCTTGGGCAGGTCGGCCTTGAGTTTGGCGAGGTCTTCGGCTGAAAGGGCTACGTCCTTCAAATCCAGCGTGGCGAGATTCGGAATCTCTTTGAGCCGGTTGAGTCCGCCGGAGTAGGTGAGGACGGAGAACTCGATCGAGAGCTTGCTCAGTTTGGGAATCGTCACCAGGGAAGCGAGCGCGGCATCACTGAGACCCGCGTAGCCTTTCGCCCACAGCCGCACGGATTCCAGCGAGGGATGGTTCTTGAGCAGCGCGACGAATGGGTCGCTGGCCGCGCCGTGTTTCAAGTCCACGCGCTGAAGCTTCGGCGCAGTAACGGCCTCGATACAAAACGCGCCGTCGCTCGAGAAGACTTCGAGAGTAGGATGCCCGCCAAGCGCGGCCTTGGCCTCGGGCGTCGGCTTGGTGATATGCAGGGTGTGCAGGGTTTTCAACGACTTCATCTCGCCGAACTTCGCCGCGCCGTTGCCGGTGACGAGGGAGCCGTTCACCGTGACGGTCACGGGGTTCAGCGCCACGAGCCGCGCCATGCCCGCATCGTCCAACGCCACGCCGCTGAAGCTGAAGGCGCGCGCGCGAAGGGTGGCGATGGCATCCCACTGCCCGGCAGTCAGGGGAGTCTTGGAGTCAACGCTCAGAGTGAGGCCGTCGGGCTTGCGCTCGGCGAGCGTGGCCTTGGCGGGCTTGAGCACGTCCGGTACTTCGGGCAGCGGTGATGGCTTGTTTTGCGCGTGGGCGGTGGCTAGAAGGGTGAAGCTAAGGAGCAGCGTGGTGAGGAGTGAGGAGTGAGTCATAATGTGTGTGTGGGAGTGTATGTTGGACTATGTGGAAAACTTAACCATCGCCGGCTCGCGGAGCGAACCACGAATGCGAAACGGAAAATGTCGAAGGCTTGGCAGCTTACACTCAGGCAGCACATGGATTAGGGGCATCATCTCAATCCTCCGACAACTCTGCCATCTGCATCAACTACCTGCCCATTCACGATGAATCGCCAAGGCTCGCCGACCTGCAGCCGAGTAACTTCCGAGCCTACGGGAAAATCCAGAAGCGGCCCAAGTGTCGGGTCACACTCAATCATCCGCTCAAGGGGGACGAGCTTGTAATTGTCGGCGTCCGAACTGAACTCCGGCAACTCATGACCGTTGGCAAGTATCCAGCCACTGTCCGACACATTGTTGGGATGTTCTCGGACTCCGTGCATGACCGGGAGGCGGTCCGGCCCAATGCACTGCGATGAGACAGCGGCGAGCAGACCGAACGCATCAAGCCGATTCTGGTCGGGTGTCTCTGGCTTCTTCTTTATGTTGAATGGCCACATGGTGCTCAATGCCGTGCTACTTAGGACGCTGAACTATCGTCGGCTTGGGCGGGAACGGCGGTCGAAGAACTGACAACTCCAACGGCGGTAGGTTCCAGCGCCTTGCATAGCCACACATTTCTCATTTGTCGTAAAAACTCTCGGAAATTCCCATTAGGAATCGCTGCATAAATCTCACCACAATGAGGCCGATCACAATCTGCAAAATTGAGCCGCCGATAAACACGCTGCCGATAAGCTTGGAATTCTCGCCTTGCGTAAACAAGATTATGAAACCAAGCGCCAGAAAGATAGCTCCGAAAACAATGAAAGAAATGCCCACAATCTTACAAAGGATTGCCACGATCTTCTTGACGAGGTCTTCTGGTGGTCTAGGTAACATCGCGGGGCGTGTGGCCTAACTACTGGTTGACCACCAAAGTTGTCGGCTCGACAGTGATCTTCAAACCGACCATCGTAACCAGTCCACTACCATCCGCCTTCCCTTCCCCATGCGCTCCGCCGAAGGTCCATTTGAAAGTCTCGCCAGGTCCGAAGTGAGTGTTCTGGATTCGACGCAGGGACACGTCCGCAGTCGCTTCCTTGGAAATTTCAAAAGTGGTCTTCAGCGTCGCCGGCGTAGCTAGAAAGAGTGACATCTCCACCCGACCTTTGGCATCCGCGATATTCTTCCAGCGGAAAAAGGCATTGATCTGGCCGACGGCCTTGCTCTTCAGGTCGGCGGGCCAGGGGAGGGTACCGTTGCCGGACGCATTGGCGAACACGGGATAGGCCTCGTTCTTTTTCACACTCAGCCAGTCGAAGGAATTGACGAGGTCGTTCACCTTCTCGATGGCGGCGTGGTTGTTGGCGTGGCCGAACGGTCCCCAATAGAAATAGAGCGGATACTTCCGGTCGTTCATGGCTTTGACAAAGCGGTCGTGGCCGACGGACCAGCCGTCGTTCGGCGCGGAGTAGTCGATGGTCACGGGCGGTTCGGGAAGCTTGACCGACTCCGGGACCGACTGCGGCGGGAAGCCCATGCGATGGGAGGCGTGTTCGATGCCGGCGGGCACATTCGCCTTGATCGCGGCGAAGACATCGCCGTGACGCAGGCCGATGCCGAGCGTGCCACTGCCACCCATCGAGTTGCCCGAGAGATAGACGCGGTTTGGATCAATCGCGTACTTCGCCATGACCCAGTGGATGGAATCCATCACGCGCTTCTCGGCCGGGGTCAGGTTGGGACCGCCGTTGCGCTGGGTCATTCCGGCGTCGCCCGCGTGCATGCCGCCCCACCACCAGTCACCTTTGTTGGCGCGGCAGTCGAGATAGAGCGCATA
>CAZUUP010000357.1:0-6475 GCA_964623105.1 uncultured Akkermansia sp. | reverse complement strand
CGCCAAAAAAACACCTTCCCCCCGGAATACTAAAGCAAAAACTCAACCGCCGCCCACCGCCGTTTCACCCACCCGCGCCTCTGTCTGCCGCTACCAGCAGGTGAACCCTATCCCCGCTCGGAGTCCCGCCTTCAGGCGGACGACCATTCGAATCCCCCCGAATCCCTTCTCGGTCCCGCATCACCGCTGTTTCGCCTGTTCCGAAACGAACTCCCGCGCCTGCTTCATGGCCCCCTGCGCGTCATTCTCCGCCGAAAACACCTTTTCAAACGGTTTACCGTCCTTTCGCCCAATTACCCTCACTTCCCCCGCTGACCGGTCAAAGACTACCTTCACCGCGACACTACCGGAGCCCGCAGGCCAGTTCGCCTGCCAGATGGCCAGGTCACCAGTTTTCGAAAAGGAGTGAACGCGGTCCGTCTGGAAAATCTTGCCGACCGCTGCCACTTCGTTGGTTTCGCCTCCGCGCGAAGTTCCCGCCAGATCGAACACCGCGACCTCCATGACAACCCTCGGCTCCGCCAGGAAAAATGGAACTCCGACCATGATCAGAGCCGCCGCCGCCGTGGCGAGGCCCACGATCCAGCGCCAATTCCATTTGGACTCAGTCGATGAATCTTTTGCCTCCGCCCTGCCTCCGCCGTAAGTTTGCCGGACCTTCGTCTGCAACCGTCCCCTTGCGTAGGCAGGAAACTCGCCCCCGGTCGCCTCGGTTGCATTGACCAGCGGCAGAGCCTCGCGTGCCAGTTGCGCCGCCCCGCGCAGTTGTTCGAACTCCACGCGCCGCTCCGGATTGGCAGCCAGGAGAGCCTCCAGTTCCGCCTGTTCGGCAGAACTGGCCTGGCGCGTCACGGATTTCATGGCCACCTCGAAAAAACGTTCGTCATTCATTGAGTTCATCGCAAAAAGGCCTCCAGCTCTTTCAACAATTTTGGATGACGCGCACCCACCCGCCGCAATTCCTCCAGACCCCGCTTCAGGTACACCCCGACGCTCCCGATCGCGATCCCCCGCTTTGCCGCCAATTGCTCGTAGCTCAACCCGTGCAGGAAAAAATCGCTCAGCAACTCCCGTTGCTCCCCCTTCAGGCCCAGCTGCAATTCCCCCAGCAGGCCCGCCAGCTCGTTCCGCCGCAGACCCGCAAGCGGTGATTCCTCGCCCGCAATTTCCGGGATTCCGCCCTCCTGCTCCTGCCGGGCCTCCAGGCTTTCGGTCTTCCCGGCGCCTCGCTTCTGCGCAAAGTGCTCGCGCAACCGGCTCACCGCCCGGTTGTGCGCCACGCTCGCCGCCAGCGCCTTCAACTCCTCTACCCGCCGCACTTCCCTCGTCACCTCCACCAACTCCTCCAGCGACTCGATGGCCACATCCTCAGCGTCCGCCGGCAGGAACTGCCCCAGTCGCGCCTGCGCAACCGCGAAGACCACCGGCCACAGCCAGCGAAACGCCGCGTCCCACGCGGCGCCATCCCCGGACTGCAATGAAGCCAAATCAGGCTCGTCCACGCCCGACACCTTGCCCGCCACCGCCCCCGACCGCAAGCATCGCCGAACCCGGCACAGAAGCCTTGTAAGATGCCTCCTCCGGTTTGCGATGTAGTGGGTGAAGACGGTCGCGGTGAACAAACCAAACGGGTGACAGACGCCACCCGCACCGAGCGACCGGCTCAAGACAACAACACACCATGAAAAAGCTCCTCACACTCGTCGCTGTTCTCCTCGCCGCATGTTCCAGCCTCCAAGCGGGCTCAGTCAGGGGGTATTTCCGCAGCAATGGCACCTACGTCGCGCCCCATTATCGGTCGAGCTATGGCTCTCTTGGCGGCTCCAGTTCCCTCGGTGGGCTTGGCTCAACCTCCAGTTCCGGTTTTTACTACCGCAACCCCTACTCCGCCTACCCCTCCGTCTCCGTGGACGGGTACACTCGCGGCAACGGCACATACGTCCTCCCCCACTATCGCACCCCGGCCAACGACACGATCACCGACAACCTCAACTACCGGGGATACGGAACCATCCGCGTGCCGCGCTATTGAGCGCCGAAGTCCAATCGAGTCCCTTGCCCACACTTGCGCTGTGGACAAGGGACTCGCTGCAATCTACGTTCCCAAGTCGATGAAACCGACCGCCGTCATTGACAAGTCCCTGCTCCAACCGATCTGTGCAATCCGTGACGAGCACCGCCGCGAACACTGCCTGCGTTTCTTGCTGGAGAATTTCACGATCTACGCACCCGTGATGCTGATCGAAGAAATCGCCGCGAACTACTTCCAGCCAACAAAGAAAACATCGAAACAATTAGCACTCAGAATGCTGCGAGCCGCTTCAAGATTTCACTTGATAGAGCACCCACTAGAATTGATCTATCAGGAGGTAATGCTGAAAAGAGACGTCAGCAAGAAATTCGAACTCGATCCAGTTCTCGCGGCCGACTATCGGCGCTGGATATCCAAGCCAAACACCCACGTTCCAGAACTCGGACAACGGTTCCGAGAACGATACCAAAATAAAATCTGGATGAAGTCTGAAAGGCGTCAGTTTCAACAACCATTGAAAGGCCCAACCGCCCCATACTCTTTGAATTTTGAGACGCTTTCCGCATCTATTTTGTATTCAAATGGCTGGCTCCGGCAAAAGCTCCACAATTCCAAAGAAAAGATGGACTTGCTCTCCAAGCTCATTCTTGAACCATTGGCCAAGCTGCACCCGGATACAACCCCACAGACGGCAAAGGCGCTTCTAAAACTTGACCCTAGTCGGGCGCCCTACACACACGACTACCTGTTGGCATATTCGATCTACCTGTTAGCGCCTGTAGCCAGTGTAGGTCCAGAAAATTCCAAAAGAGTCAACCCCTGTGTTTTGTCCGGTAACCAAATCAACAACAATGAGGACACGGAGTATATCACTTCTGCCCTGCTTTGCGATCATCTTCTAACATGCGACAAGCGGATGCACAGCATGGCTGAAATGCACAAAACAGTTTCCTTTTTCAGGCACAAAGGCAAATGGCCACGCTCGTCAATCTATGTCCCGAGAACGCTTGTAAAAAGGGCGGCCAATTTCTTGAAAACTTTTCTGAAGAAAACAGACTAACGCGATGAAGGCTACTGGGTTATTTGGATTGCTGAGGTCGCTGATCATCTGCGGTATTGCTCTATTTCACAGCCAATCCCCAGCTCAGACCAACCCAAATGCGACGCCCAACCAGGTGGAGTTATCGCGGTTCAACTCCCTTACCACGGAGGCTTATGCTCTGCAGAGTAAAGGAGAGAAGGCGAAAGCGGTCGAGACCTTCCAACGGGCTGTTGCATTTGGTGAGAAATCATTTGGCGCAGACAATCCATTGATTTATTACGCCTTGTCTGGACTAGCATTTGCTCACTCGGCAGCCGGAAACTATGCTGAGGCTGTGCGTTACGGGGAGAGAGCAACGGCAATTTCCGAACGACGTTATGGGAATGCACTTGCATCCGACCTTCTGTCGTTGGCTTCATTCCATAATCACAATTGGAATCATAAAGAAGCCAGAACACTTTTGGAACGTGCATTGAGCCTACGGGAATCAGTATTTGGAACTGAAAGTCTCGAGGTCGAGGAGGTGCTTTCCAATTTAGCATGGTCGGAATCTAGCCTCGGCCGAAAGACCAAAGCTCTGGTGATTCTTGAACGATGCCGCCGAATTCTAAGATTGAAGCTGCCGGATGATGCCATACGCAGAGCGCAAGTTGAAGATCGCATTTCCGACGAGCTCGCATCAATTGGTGAACTCGACATTGCTATGTCAATCTCCAAGAAAACTCTTATCGACTTAGAAAGTAAATTTGGCACAAACCATCCAGCCCTCATATGGAGCCTTGAGGTTCTTGCCCGTCGGCTCGGAGAAAAGGCAGACCATGAAGCTGCCCTTAGGGTTCTCGAAAGAACTCTCGCGATTAGCATCACAGCAACAGGTTCGTTGAGTGATGAGGTAGCTACATTGCACCATAATATTGCCCGAACTTTAGCGAATTGCGGCAAATTGGATCGAGCAATTCACCACGCTCAAGACGGTATCCGCATTGTCGAAGATCGGAGTGGCGGCCAAAGTGCGCTGTTACTTCTCCATCTTCCGACGCTAGCCATTTTGCTGCAGCAGAAGGGAGACTATTCAGCTGCCATGCGCACGTTTGAGCGCAGCGTTGCGCTTGCGGAGCGGATCCATGGAGACCGGCATCCGCTATTTGCGGAGGGTTTGGTCTATCTGGCCGGGGAGGCTGCTCGCAGTGGAGACTACGAGCGCTCAGATGAACTAACTTCGCGAGCTCTTGCGATTTTCGATCAAAGGAGCGGCCGATTAAATGTGCGATCCTCGGTCTGTCTTAACCTAATGGCATCGTCGCGAGTTAACCGTGGTGATGGCCCGGGTGCCGTTGAGAGATTTGCGGAACTTCTGGCACGAATTCGGCACAGCCTCCCGGAGGATGTAATACCACTGGGAAATTCTATTGCCGCTAATTTTGTCAGTAGAGGCCGACTGTTTTTTGAGATAGGGCATTCTATCCTCTTAAACATGGAGCCAAGCACTAGTGTGCGGACCGCGATCGCCGCTCAGCAAATGGCTGAGGCCTCGGCACTGGATAAAGCCTACTTGATGGGTCTTCAAGCGGTTCAAGCCAGCCTTGACGCTGACCAGCAGACAAGAACGAAGGAGTTGCGCGAGCAGTACCAAGACGCACGAGTACTATTGGCGCAACTGCCACGGGAAAAGCTGGACTTGATCAAACATGAAGCGCGACGCCGAGAGTTGGAGACGGGGTTGAGGCGGATTGAGGCGGAGCTAGCCAATCGCGGAGGATTGGTAGCGCAGACTCTCCGCGAGCGCAAACTTTCGCTCCAGGACATCGCAATCCGCCTCCCGGCACATTGCGCTTTTGTGGATTTCGTCCAGTACAGTCGATTCGAGGTCGGCAATATGGCGGTCCAGTTGAGTGGGCAGTATCGACAATATGGTCCGAAAGAGGAGCATTTGGCCATCTACATCACCTTCCCTCCCAAGATCGGTACGACCAACTTTTTGGTAGAACGTGTGGACTTGGGCGAAGTCGCCCCCATCAACGCCGCAGTTGCTGAGATGCACCAGCTATTCGCCGAGAAGCGCATCGCGCCCATGCGGCTGGAGCCGGTGTTACGGCGACTCGGCGCGCTCATCTATGCGCCGATGGCCCGCCACCTCACGAACGTCGAGCACCTCTTTATCTGCCCCGATGGTCAACTGGGGAGGCTGCCATTCGAGTTGCTGCCCGTGGATGCCAAAGGCCGGTTTCTCGTGGAGGACAAATTTATTACCTATGTCAGCAGTGGACGTGAGATCGCCCGTCTCGCGCAACCCCGCCCCTCCGTTCCCACGAGCGCGCCGTTTGTCATGGGCAGCCCGGATTTCAATCTGGATTTCGGCCTCAGCGGTCGGAACGAGAACGCCCCACCCAAGCTCGCATCCCGAAGTTCGGAACTGGGAACCAATAGCCAGACCCTTATCGCGGAGCCGGCTCCGAATCGGATGCGGTCGCAGTACATTTCGTCGCGAGGGCTAAAGTTCAATCCGCTGCCCGGCTCGGAGCGGGAAGCGCGCAGTGTCGCCACGTTGCTTGGCCGGGACGCCATCGTTCGCCTCGGCGCAGCGGCGCGGGAATCGGAATTGAAGGCGGTCATTTCCCCGAATGTGCTTCATCTGGCCACCCACGGATTCTTCCTCACCGACCAAGAGTTCCAACACACGAACTCGTTCCACGAACCGTGGCGGTTGGCCGGGGAATTCACGCCGTACCCGCGAGCGCAAGAACAGGACTGGGAGAATCCCCTCATCCGCTGCGGCATCGCGCTGGCGGGCGCGAACCACGCCGCCAGCATCACCAACGCGCTGGCCGAGGACGGCCTGCTCACCGGCCTCGAAGCCTCGCTGCTGAACCTCCAAGGCACCAAGCTAGTCATCCTCAGCGCCTGCGACACCGGTTCCGGGGATGTGAAAATCGGCGAGGGGGTGATGTCATTGCGCCGCGCCTTCACCATTGCCGGAGCGGAGACCGTGTTGGCGAGCCATTGGAAGGTGAACGACGAGGCGACCAGCCTCCTGATGACCGAGTTCATGCGCCGCTGGCAGGCCGGTGAACCGCGGGGGCAAGCCTGGCGCCAAGCGCAACTCTCGCTGCTTCGGTCTAAGGATTACTCCAACCCCTACTTCTGGGCCGCCTTCACTCTCACTGGCCAGTGGAGGTAAGTCTGTGGTGCAAAAGCGGCGTAACTTGCGAATGCGCCGCCCGCCACCGGGCCGGCCACCCGCGGCTTTGCCTGCCAAGCTCCCGCTGCTTCTTGCCGTTCACTCTGCGTCGCGCCACAGCTTGAACTCGCTTGGGCGATCTCCCGGCGAGCCCTCGGGGCTGATTTTGAGCGTCAGCCGCGCGTCTCCCCGACTCTCAAAGTATTCTATCCGCACCGGGACA
>CAZUUP010000356.1:0-6488 GCA_964623105.1 uncultured Akkermansia sp. | reverse complement strand
ACTCGTCACCGCTTTCGCGCAGGCGACTTGTCGCCGTCGAACTTCGGCACACCTGGGGCCTCGTGGGCGGGCCACTGTGTGCGCGAGCCGTGCCCCCTCAATACTCCATGCCCGCTGTAATTTGACGGCGACAAGTCGCCTTGAGAAAGCGGTGACAAGTCACCGCACTCCACATTCGCGCCTATTCTAGTGCGGCGCGCTGTCGGCGGCCTCCGCGGTTCGTAGCCCACGGCTGCGTCAAGGGAGCAACGAACACGTGGAAGCGGCACCAAGAGCAGGTTTCTGCGGAGTGAACGCTGAGTCGGGGTGCTCCTCGGTTGGCAGACTCAGCTTTGCTCCCCGGGGTGCGGGTCCAAAAGCAGGTTTTTCAACCGGGGCGATTTGCCGATATAAACGCTGGCGTGCTCATCGTATCACCGGATTTCCCCCCGGCCCGCGGCGGGGTGGCGGATCACACTCTGCGTCTGGCGCAGATGCTGGCGGCGCGCGGTCCGGTGGCGGTTTTGACCTCGGCGGGGAATGCGTCGCTCCAGCCCTTTCCGGTTCATGGCCAGGTTCGGGATTGGTCGGACTGGCAGGCGCTTGGAGATTCGATCGAGTCGCTGGCTTCGGACAGACCGGTGCTGTGGCAGTACGTCCCGCACATGTACGGCCGGGGCGGAGTAAATTCAGGTTTGGGACAGGTCATGCGCCGGCTGCACGAACGTGGGCAGCGCCAGTGGGTCATTGCCCATGAAATTGCCGCACCGCTGGCCGTGGCGCCGCATCAATTGTGGTACGCGCTCAATCATCGCCGGCAGTGGCGGCAAATACTGGCCACGACGGACGCGGTCGGAATCTCGACCGAAGCCTGGCTGGACGATTGGCGCAACCGGGAGCCGCAGCGGGCGGGAAAACTTTTTTTGCTGCCGTCTCCCGCAACCATCCCGCTGGTGTCCGTGCCGGGCGATCATGGCCGCGAGTGGCGCCGGGCGCAGGGATTGCCGGCCGATTGCCGGGTGCTGGCTTATTTCGGATCGCTGAGTGCCAGCAAACAATTTGACTGGGTGCTGGCCGCGTGGGGCAGGGCGCAGGTCCCCGGCAGTCCGGTCGCTCTGGTGCTGGCGGGCGGGGACGCTTGCGCCGGCATCCCGGACGCTTTGCGACCGTTGTTTCGGCCGCTGGGGTATCAGGCGCCGGAGGACGTTTCGCGTCTGTTACAGGCGGCCGATGTCCTGGCGCTGCCGTTTGTCGATGGGGTTTCCGAACGGCGAACATCCTTCATGGCCGGGCTCAGCCACGGGTGCGCCGTCGCCACCACGCTTGGTCCCAACACCGGGCCAACCTTGCGACAGGCTGACTTCTTTGCCGCGAGCGAGGCGAACGATCAGGAAGGCTTTGTCGCAAGCGTGAGCACGCTCCTGTCCGACGCAGCGCGCCGGCAAAAGCTAGCCGCCGCGGCCCGCGCCGCCTATGTGGCGCGCTACGACTGGCCGCACGTGATCGCGAGCCTCGAAAACGCGGGTCGAAGGCTTGATCGCACGGCTGGCAGCCAGAAAGTCACAGCTCCATGAAAACGCTCCTTCCGGCAGGAATCGTGCGGGCAATGGCCCATTGCCAAGTCCCGGCAATGCGCGAACACTCCTTCTCCGTCCGCCGGTGGCTGCGGGAAAAGGCATTGTCGCGGGGCGGGATAAGAGAATGCGGTGATCCGACGGGCGCATGACTTTCAGCCTCAACGAAATCCGGGGCGTGTTCGCCACGATCTGGCGGCTGCGTCCGCAGTTGCGCGGCGGTCGCTACCTGATCGCGGCGGTGATGGCGACCTCTATCCTGGCGGCGTTGTTGGAGGGGTTGGGGGTGAGTCTGCTGGTGCCGCTGTTGTCGTTGCTGCTGGGCGGCGAGGGGGCGACGCCAATGCGGCCGATTCGCTGGTTGAAAGAGGCGCTGCCGGGACACGACTCGGCGTTCTATGTGCTGGCGTTTGCGGTGCTGGTGCTGCTGGCGATCCTGCTGAAGAACGTGACGTGGTACATCAGCCAGGTGCTGGCCACGGTGTTGCGGCGGCGCATCTCGATCAACCTGCGCAACGCCCTCTTCGAGCGCCTGCACAATGCCGACCTGCACCTTTTCGAGCAAAGTCCCGCGGGCGAAATCTCGAACATCTTCTTCACGGAAACCCACCGCACCTTCTCGCTGGTGGATTACCTGCTGCTCTTTGTGCAGCGCGCCAGCATGGGGTTGTTCTATCTCGGGATGCTGTTCTTCATCTCGTGGCAGTTGACGCTGATCACGCTGGGACTGGCGGGTCTGATCGGGTTGGTGGTGGGCTTCATGTATCGGCGGCTTGCGCAGTCGGGGCAGGAGATCACGCAGCTCAACCAGCAGTTGTCGTCGTGCGTGCAGCAATCGTTTGCGGGCATCCGGGTGGTGCGCACGTCGCACGCGCAGGCGCATGAGATCGGAAATTTTGCCCGGCTCAACGAAGCCCAGGCGCGGTCCGAGGAGCGCGCCTCGCGCACGGGCTTCATGCTGGTGCCCGTCGCCGAGACCGTGGCGGTGGCCGGGGCGATGGTGATCGTCGGCTGCGCTTACTATTTCTTCGTGCGTCCGGGGCTGATGTTGAGCAGCTATCTGCTGGGATTTGGCTTCATCCTGCTGCGGACGCTGCCGTTGTTGAACCAGCTCTACGGCTTGCAGGGGCATCTCATCTTTCTGGCGCGGGGCGTGTCGGAGGTTTTGAAATGGCTGGGAACGCCGATTCACCCGAACCGTCCGTTTGGCGTGGAGATATTCAGCGGCCTGCGGGACGGCATTGGTTTTGAAAACGTCTCTTACACCTACCCGAGCGGGCGGGTCGGGCTGAAGGACGTGAGTTTCAAAATCCCGGCGTGCCGCACGGTGGCGGTGGTGGGAGCGTCGGGATCGGGCAAATCCACAGTGGCGAATCTGTTGTTGCGGTTCCGGCAGCCGGACGCTGGCCGCGTGGTGGTGGATGGCCGGGATTACTGGAGTTTCACCGCCGAATCGTGGCATCGCGCGATTGCGGTGGTCGAGCAGGAGGCATTTTTGTTCCACGACACGATGGCCAACAACATTGCCTACGGCTATCCCGAGGCCACGGCGGAATCCATCCGCCGGGCGGTGCGGGAGGCGCATCTGGATGATCTCGTTAATTCTCTGCCCGACGGGTTGAACACGCCGGTGGGCGAACGCGGGACGATGCTGTCCGGCGGGCAGCGGCAGCGGTTGGCCATTGCGCGTGCATTGGTACGCAATCCGCAAATCCTGATTCTCGACGAGGCCACTGCGGCGCTGGACACGATCAGCGAGCGCCATGTCCAGGTGGCGTTGGAACAGGCCGTCCACGGGCGCACGGTGCTGGTCATCGCGCATCGGCTGTCCACGATCCGCAATGCTGGCCACATCGTGGTGTTGGAACAGGGGGCCATTGTGGAACAGGGCACTTGGGAGGAGTTGTCGGCGCGGCAGGGGGCGTTTGCGAGGCTGCTGCACCTGAACGCCACGCCGGGCGGTCCGGCCGCGGGTGCGGGCGGGGAAAGGTAGGGCGTCGCCGACGCGGGGAAACTCGGGGACCGGGTTCACCTGGCTTCAGCGATGTGAGGTGGGCAAGAGGGCTCGGAGCGCACGGTTGCAGTCGGAGCTTTCTGCGGCGTCAATGCCGCGCTCCGTCGGATGGCGCCCGGTCGGTTCATGCGTCCGCGAGTTGGGCGTCGAGCAAACATCTCGCGGATGCGGCGCGAATCGCCGTGGAATCTCGCGACGAAGCAAAATTTCTCAGTTACTTCGCCGGGGTGGCTTCGCTAAGTTCAGTGGACAATATGAATCTGACTAAAGCGCAGCTCTGGGACCGGTTTCAAAAGCACTTCACTTCGTTCCCGCAATTGGGGTTGGGAATCGACCTGAGCCGGGTGGTTTTCCCGGATGATTTTTTTGCGCGCAACGAGGCGGCAATGCAGCGGGCGTTTGCCGCAATGGCGGAGCTGGAACGGGGCGCGATCGCCAATCCGGACGAGAAGCGGATGGTGGGTCACTACTGGCTGCGGAACCCGGCGCTCGCGCCGGAGGCGGGCATGCGGCAGGAGATCGAAGGGACATTGGCGGCCGTCAAGGCGCTGGCGGCAGACGTGCATGCGGGACGGCTTGCCGGGGCCGGGGGCAGTTTCCAAAACGTGCTGGTGATTGGCATCGGGGGGTCGGCATTGGGACCCCAGTTCGTGGCGAACGCGCTCAGCCAGCCGGCCGCGGACAAGCTGCGGCCGTATTTCTTCGACAACACGGATCCTGACGGGATGGACCGGGTGCTGGCGCAGCTTGAGGGTCAACTGGGCCGGACCCTGGCGGTGGTGATTTCCAAGAGTGGCGGCACCAAGGAAACCCGGAACGGGATGTTGGAGGCCGAGGCGGCGTGGAAGCGCGCCGGCCTGGATTTTGGCCGTCACGCGGTGGCCGTGACCGGGGTTGCCAGCGAGTTGGACAAATACGCCGCGGCGAGGAACTGGCTGCGGCGGCTGCCGATGTGGGACTGGGTGGGGGGCCGCACCAGTGTGATGTGCGCGGTCGGCTTGTTGCCGGCGGCCCTGCAAGGCCTGGACATCGATGGAATGCTGGCGGGTGCCCGGGCGTGCGATGAGGCGACCCGGCGCGCCAGCACCCGGGAAAATCCCGCCGCGCTGCTGGCGTTGATGTGGCATTTCCTCACCGATGGGCGCGGATCCAAGGACATGGTCGTGCTGCCGTACAAGGACCGGCTCGAGCTGCTCTCGAAGTACCTGCAGCAACTGGTGATGGAATCCCTGGGCAAGGAGTTGGATCTGAACGGCCGGGTCGTGAACCAGGGCATCGCCGTTTATGGCAACAAGGGATCAACCGACCAGCACGCCTATGTGCAGCAGCTTCGGGAGGGGGTTTTGAATTTTTTCGTGGTGTTCATCGAGGTGTTGAAGGACCGCGAGGGAAGGGGCATGGAGGTCGAGCCGGGAGTTACGAGCGGAGATTATTTGAGCGGCTTCTTCCTGGGAACGCGTGAGGCGCTGTTTGAGAAGGGGCGGCAAAGCGTAACGCTGACCGTGCGGGACTGTTCGGCTTTCACCGTGGGGGTGCTCATCGCGCTGTTCGAGCGGACGGTCGGTCTTTACGCGTCCTTGGTGAACATCAACGCCTATCACCAGCCGGGCGTGGAGGCGGGCAAGAAGGCGGCGACCGCCGTCATCACCCTGCAGGGCCGCGTGCTCGCGCACTTGGGGAGCAATCCAGGCCGGGGATTCACTGCCACCCAGCTGGCCACGGCAGTGGGAACGGCGGAGGCGGCGGAGACGGTGTTCAAGATCTGCGAGCATCTGGCCGCGAACGGAAGGGTGCAGCGGGCGGGCGGGCCCGCCGTGGGTGAGGTCATCTTTCAGGCGGCGAGCTGAACTGGCGCAGCGCGACGGAGCGCGGGTGAGAGGCGTGTTCGGCGGGGGATCGAGGCGGATGATTCGCCCGATTTGTGGTGCGGTCCGCGTGTTTTCGTCCGCGGTGTTGCGCTCCATTTATTGCCCGGGATTAGGCCGGCGCGGGCCGGGATGAGGGTTGAATGTGGGCGTGTGCCGACTAGCATTGCGCCCCGGTTGGCGGTTGCTGGCATGACATGAAAAAATCACTTGGAACACTGGTCTGGCTGGTCGTTGCCGCTCTGGGGGCGTTTGCGTATGTCACGCTGGCGGTGCGGCGCGGGGAGCCGATCAATTCGATCTACATCCTCGTCGCGGCGCTCTGCACTTATGCGATCGGCTACCGGTTTTATTCCAAGTGGATCGCGGCGCGGGTGATGATGCTGGATGACCGGCGGGCGACGCCGTGCGAGGCGAAGGAGGACGGGCATGACTTCGTGAAGACGAACAAGTGGATCGTTTTCGGGCATCATTTTGCGGCGATCTCGGGACCGGGGCCGCTGGTGGGACCGGTGCTGGCGGCGCAGTTTGGTTATCTGCCGGGGACGCTGTGGATTCTCATCGGCGTGGTGCTGGGCGGGGCGGTGCAGGATTTCGTGATTTTGTTTTGTTCGATGCGGCGGCACGGGCGGTCGCTGGGGCAGATGGTGAAGGAGGAGTTGAACTCGTTCGCGGGCGTGATCGGGTTGGTGGCGATTCTGGCGATCATGGTGATCCTGCTGGCGGTGCTGGCGTTGGTGGTGGTGAAGGCGCTGGCGGAAAGTCCGTGGGGCGTGTTCACGGTGGCGGCCACGGTGCCCATCGCGATGTTCATGGGCGGTTATCTGCGCTGGTGGAGGGTGGGGAAGGTGGTCGAGGTGTCGGTGATCGGTGTGGTGCTGCTGCTGGCGGCGGTGTGGGGCGGGCAGTTTGTCCACGCCCACGCGGAGTGGGCGAAAGTTTTCACGCTGAAGGCCGAGCCGCTGGCGTGGACGGTGATCGCGTATGGTTTTGCGGCGAGCGTGCTGCCGGTGTGGCTTTTGCTGGCGCCGCGGGATTATCTCAGCACGTTCATGA
>CAZUUP010000355.1:0-6518 GCA_964623105.1 uncultured Akkermansia sp. | reverse complement strand
TATTGCGCGGCGCGCGGGCCGGCACCCCATTCGACATATTGCTTTACGAAGTCGGGGGCTAAGTCGCCTTCGGCACCGCGCTGGCGGCGGGTGGCACGGACGAGGTCGAGGGCGTAGGCGATAAGATGACTGGCAATGGGAACATCGCGGACCATGGCTTGGGCGGCGATAAGGTCGGCGGCGTTGAAGATGGGTTTCACCTCGGGCTTGGCGCGCGTGGTGGTGCGGGTGATGACTTCGAGTTCCTCGGCGCGCTCGGGGTAGTCCACGGTGATGAAATACATGAAGCGATCCTGCTGCGCCTCGGGGAGTGTGTAGGTGCCTTCTTGTTCGACGGGGTTTTGGGTGGCGAGGACGAAGAAGGGTTCTTCGAGGTCGTAGGTTTTATTCGCGACGGTGACGCGGTGTTCCTGCATGGCTTCGAGCAGGGCGGCCTGAGTTTTGGGTGGCGTGCGGTTGATTTCGTCGGCGAGGACGAAATTGGCGAAGAGCGGGCCTTTGATGAAGGTGAAGTGGCGGCGGCCATCCTCGCCTTCCTGGATGATCTCACTACCCGTGATGTCAGTGGGCATCAGGTCGGGCGTGAACTGGACGCGCTTGAAGGAGAGATGCAGGGCCTTCGAGAGCGTCGAGACCAAGAGTGTCTTGGCGAGGCCGGGGACGCCGACCATGAGGCAATGGCCGCCGGCGAAGATAGCTTGGAGGACGTGGTCAACGACCTGGTGCTGGCCGACGATGGCTTTGGCGATCTCGGTTTTGAGGGCGGCGGTTTGGGTGGTGAATTGGGAGTGAGTCATGGGAGGGAGAGGGGATAGGAGCTAGGTGGAAGGGTCAAAGCAAGTGTGGAGAGATTGTGTGAAAACTTGGGATTTTGGGTGGGAGTAGCCGTTCTCCCTCACCCCTACCCTCTCCCGCTGGGAGAGGGAGTCACATTTTCCATCCACTGGCAAAATCGAGCGGCGCGGGAAGGAGAACGGGTGGTTCTGAATACCCGAATCGGACACTGCCTGTCCCCTCTCCCAGCGGGAGACGGGTAGGGTGAGGGAGAACGGCTGGAATACACTTGGGTGAGTGTCTGGAATTGAAGTTCTCATAGGTCGCGGGCGGAGTAGCGGAGGATGTTGGCGACGCGTTTCTGCCCTTCGGGCCAGTCGTAGAAGGGTGGTTTGCCGGGGTTGTCGGCGGGGTCGCCGAAGGCGAGGCCGAGGAGGATCATGACGCGCTGGCCGGGGCGCGGCGCGTATTCGACGAGGAAGGGATGGTCGCCGACTTTGAGGAGGACTTTGGGGGCGGAGGGGAGGTTGTCGCGGAATTTGGCGGCGTGGACGTAGTAGGTGTAGGGAAGGTCGGATAGGTTGATGCCTTGGAAGATAGGATGGTCCTTGAGGGGTGAGTTGAGGCGCAGGGTGGCTTTGTCGATCGGGGCGGAGGCGATGGGGAGATAGGAGTAGATAGGATGGGTGCCGGGGGTGCCGGTGAAGGTGTTGGGGCCGCCGCCGTAAAAGAGGCCGCCGCCGCGGTCGAGGTAGTTGATGAGGATGCTCATGCCGATGTGGCGGGCGACCTCGAAGACGGAGTTGTTCAGGACGATGGCGCGGTAGTTGAAGAGGCGGTCGTAGTCGTAGGGGAAGTCAGTGAGGCCGTTGCGGTCCACGACGACGCCGGGGTGATAGCCGGCGTCGAGCTTGAGATTGGGGATGGTGCGGAAGGCGTCCTCGAGTTTCAGGATGCGCGAGGTGGAGCCGAAGAGACCGAAGACATTGAAGTTGGTGCGGTTGACGTTGTGCGCGGCGGTGGGAGTAGGGATGAGGGGATTTTGCGGGGTGCGGGCGAGCAGTTTCACCGGGGTTTTCAGGTCCTTGAGGATGTTGCCGCCGAGGCTGTAGTCGCCGGTGTGGAAATGCTCGAACTCGCGTTCGATCTGCGAGCCGTCGGGTAGTTCGATGAAGGCTTTGGTGCGGACGATGACGGGGTCGGCGGCGTCGCCGGGAAATTCGACTTCGCTGAGGTGGGGTTCGATGCCGAGGCTGGGGACTTCGATGGCGGCGAGGACGTCGCGGCGCTCGGGGGTGCCTAGGAGGTTGTGGACGAGAGTGGGGATCAGAGTGATTTTGCGGACCTTCTCGTAGCTGGAGGTCAGTTTGTAGGCGATGCGGAGGCGGCCGTCCTGTCGGGTAGGCTGGACTTGGGCGATGAAGTATTCGGTCGCGTGGTCCACCCGCTCGAGGCCCATGACGGGGATGACATGGATGCGGGTTTTGCGGGGCTGATTGTTAAGGATCAGGAAATTGTCATAGACCCATTCGTCGGTGTAGGGACTGTTGGGTTGGTTGTTGTAGAGAAAGCTGACGTAGTCGTAGTCCATGAGATAGACGACGCCTTCGCGGCGGGTGGGCGAGACGCGGGCGCTCCAACCGTGGTTGAAGTTGTACACAAACTCTTCGCCCTTGCCGGGGAGGTGATTGATGCCGGTGGCGGAGGGGCGGAAGACATGGTCGGGGGCGGTGGCGTCGATGCGGTCGCAGTTGTGCATCCAGTAGAGGGGAAGCTTGGCGAAGGGGGTATCGTTGAGGAATTCGACATCGAAGAGGAAGTGGGGCGTGCCCTGGCGAAGCGTGACGGTGCGGCGGATTTTCAGGTCTTGGAGCAGCTTGGAGATGATGCCGCTGTCTTTCTGTCCGATCCAGCCGTCGAGCTTGGTCTCGAAGACGACCTGGACTTCGTCGGGGCCGCGGCGGGTGATGCGGTAGTCGTACCATTTGCCGCGGAGTTCCTGGAAGCGCCAGTCTTGTTCCCAGACATTGTCTTGCAACATGCCGCCGCCGCCGATGAGGTTCTTGGGTTGGGTAAGGTCAACGATGTCATTTTGCGTGGGGCGAAAGGTGAAGTTAATGACGGTCGAGCCGATGCCGGGCATGAGGCGCATGGAAATCCAGTCGGTTTCCATGAGGATGACCTGATCGCCGTCGTCGTCGGTGAGTTCGGCGATGAAGGCGCCCTGGCGCTCTTGGGCACGAGCGAGGGAGGTGACGAGCAGGAATGCGAGGGCAAGAAGTGATAGCAGCGAGGTGGTGGATACAGAGGGGTGAGGGCAAGACAGAGGTGGTGTGTGGCGGGTTTGGGCGCAGGGGATTTTGGCAGGGGAATTTGGGGCAGGGTAATGGGGAGGGATTGCTGTTGGCCTCCGCACGTCGGTGGAGACAGGCGGCGAGACGCCGCCCGAACTCGCAGGCGAGGACGCCTGCGCTACCTTTACGAATCTCGTCCTCATGGTTCGAACTCCATGACGAGGGTGCGGAAGAGTTTCAGGCCGGGGAATTGGATGCGGGCTTTGCCGCTCGTAACAGTGGTGGGGAGCGGGATGGCGGCGACGCGGGGTTCCCAGGTGAGCATCCAGGCGCGGGCAGTGCGGAAGCCGGCGGGGATTTTTACTTCGATGCGGAAGGGATCGTTGATGGGGGGCGGCAACTCATTGGATTTGTTGCGGCGCATCCGTTCGTGGACGGGCGGGTTGATGATGGGGATGACATAGCGGCGGGTGCGGCCACGGTCTTCGGCGACGGCGGTGTCGGCGAACCAGAGGACAGACGGTGAGTCGAGATAGATCAGGTCTTCGGCATTGGCAAGTGGCTTGAGGCCGGGGCTGCGGAAGAACTCGGAGTAGCGGGTGATGAATTCGCCGGGACTGTCTTCGGAATAGGGCGCGGCGGAGTAGGAGCCGATGTAAGTCGAGCCGGAGGCAATGGTCATCGTGGTCCAATAGATGTCATCGTGGGCGAAGTGACCGGAACCGTCGCGGTGCGGCGAGAAGAGTTGATAAACACCACCGAAGCGGCGGGCCATCTCGCGTTTCTGACTCATGCTCCAGAGCGCGTCCTGGAAGCGGTTCATGTAGTGATCGAGCAGCGGCGCGCTCATGGTGCCTTCGTCCATGAACATGCCGCCGGCCTTGGCGAAGGCGATGAATTCGGGATAGGTCTCGGGCGCAGGTGGGGTGATGCCGCGGAGGCCGACATTCTCGAGATACGCCCATGAGTCCATGTTCGCGCCGAATTCAAAGTTAGGAAAGGCGCGGCGCAACGCTTGCTCGAATTGCTGAAAATTCCTCGCGGCATGCTGCATCTTATCCGCTTCCTTGAACGGGAGTTTCTGGCCGAGAATGGAGACGGTGCGGTTGGGCGCGAAGAGTCCGACATCGAAGCGGATGCCTTCGTAGCCGGTGCGCTTGGCGAACTCGACGGCGTCGCGGGTGATCTGATCCATGAGTTCGGGAAACCAATGGTTCAGACTGACTTCGATGTGCGGTATTTTGGGCATCGCAAATGGGCCTTGAGTGTAGTCGTGTTTCTGCAAGGCCTCGCGGGCGGCGGAGCGGAGATAATAGACTTGGTCAGTCGCATTGGGATGTCCGCCGAGCCAGTCGGGGCGGCGGATGTGCATGTCCATCACGGCCTCGCCGGTGCCGCCGGCGAAGAGATACATGTGGGTCGCGACGCCCATGGCGCGGTTGTGCGCCGTGACGGCGCGGACTATCGGATAGCTTTGTGCGACGGCGGACATGCCGCATATCCACGCGTCCGTCTTGGGTAGCAATTGCGCGCAATCGCCGGGCGTGGCGGCGAAGACTTCCATGAGATTTTGCGGGCTTTCCTTTTCGCGGAAGGGATCGAGACGGCGGTGATTGCCGCCGGCGATCTGCACTTCGTAGGCGCGTTGGTGAATGCTGAAAAAATCGCGCGAGGAGGATTCTATCTTATCGCCCGCGCGGGTCTCGGCGCGGATTTCCCAGCCGAACTGCGCGGTATTGGTTGTCGTGAGCCAGGGGAGGGTGAGGGCTTTGGTTTCGCCGGGGGCGAGGGTGAGTTCCTGACGGGTGAGTTCCTGAGATTCGCCCCAGCCGCGCTCGAGTATGAGGACGAGCGTGCGGGTGAGAGGTTCGCGGGTGAAGTTTTCGACGGCGGTATGGAAGGACTGTTCCTCGCCGGGACGGAGCCAGCGTTTCTGCGCGCGGACGTGGCGGACGGTGAGTCCGGGCGAGGGGGTGATGCGTTCGCAGCGAAGCCAGTCCACGGTGACGGTGCGGAGGGAGTTGGGTGGGAGACCGGCGCCGACGTTGTAGGCGGTGCGGGGGAGGGAGAGGGAGATTTGGAGGCCGTGCGGGGGCTTGATGACGGTTGGAGGAGGCGGGGCAGGGCGATTGGTGCCGCCGGGATAAGCTTCGGCAAGAAAGTCGGCATGATGCCACGCGTGGCGGGGGCGGCGGGCGGGGAGCTGTTTGGAGAGGGTGGGATCGACTTCGTAGAGTAGAGAGATTTCCGAGTAAGTCTCGGGTTCGGCGAGATCGAAGGCATAGTAGGACTGCTCGGCTTTTGCCTGACGGTTGCTGAGAGTCGTGGTGACACCGAGGACGATGGGGGTGCCGATGCTCTGGGAGTCGCCGGCGTATTTCACGCGCGCAGTGATGCGATAGACGCCGGGGACAAAATTGGTCCACGCTACGACCGGCGTGGTGGCGATGGGGATGGGGCCGCGGACGATTTCGCGGCGATTGACGCGGAGCTGGAGGGCGGAGTTTTCGAGGATGGCCTGGCCGGCGTCGTTGGTGGTGGGGCGCTTGGAGTGGGCATCTGCGTCGGGGAGGAAGTTGAGGTCGGAGCCAGTTTTGATGGGCGCGGCAGGAATGGTCCAGGCGGGCCAGTCGAATTTCTCCTGCGGTGGTTTGGCGGCCGGGGCGTTGGTGGCGGGAACGGCTGCCGAGGTCGTGGCAGGCAGCGAAGCCAGCCCCACCAGCAAAGCGCACAGACAAACAATCCCCATCACATTCGACCGCGGGAACCTGCACTGGATATGATGAGACAGAATCAAGATCAAGGTGGGGCGGACGGAGCGGCAAACGACCAGATTCATCCAAATCGGCAACTGGCCCATTGGCATGGCTGGCTCCGAATCGTCCAGGGGTTCACCCGATTTGCGGTCAATCGGTAGATGGTAAGGGGTTGCGCTGCCGCCTGCACCAACGTCAGGCCAAAAGACGAATATCGCAATCAGAGATGGCTCGCACGCCGCGCCTCACAAATCCCTCGCCTCCAGCAAGAGCGCTCGCCATTGTTTTTCCTCAATGCGCACCCTGCTGCTGATTCTCGTCACGCTTGTCACGCAAGCACCGCCCGCCCGCCCTGCCCCGCCGCCCGCACAGGTCAGGCCCAACGTACTGTTCATCATGGCCGATGACTACCGGCCCGAACTCGCCTCCTACGGCTCCCCCGCCATCACTCCAAACCTCGACCGCCTCGCGCGTCGCAGCGTTCAATTCGACCGAGCCTACTGCCAGCAGGCAGTCTGCAACCCGTCACGCTCATCGCTGCTGACCGGCCGCCGCCCAGACACACTCCGCATCTGGAACAACGGCACCCATTTTCGCGAACTGAATCCCGATATCACCACCCTGCCCCTCTGGTTCAAGCAGAACGGCTACCACACCCGTTGCGCCGGCAAGATCTTTCACAACTGGCACACCA
>CAZUUP010000354.1:0-6563 GCA_964623105.1 uncultured Akkermansia sp. | reverse complement strand
CCGAACCGTCCCGCACCATGTGATCATACTGTCGATACACCCAGTTCTTCGAGGCGATCGTGTGGTTGGCCAGCAAACGCTTCAAATCCCCCGCCGCATCCTGAGTGTCCGCCATCCCGTCCAGCCGAAACGCCCGCACCTCGGCCATGTATGCCGGCTCCTTGGCCTCCCGGAAATACACCGGCGCTTCGTCCGCCAGCTTCTTCGCCGGCACATCCACCACCACCTTCCCGCCATGACGCACCACCATCCGGCCCGTGTCCGTCACCACCCCGATCTCCGCCCAAGGCAGATCCCACTTGTCGAAAATCCGTTTGACCACCTCCTCCTTCCCCTTCTCCACCACGATCAACATGCGCTCCTGCGACTCCGACAACATGATCTCGTAGCTCGACATGTTCGGTGCCCGCTGCGGAACCCGGTTCAGCTCGATCTCGATCCCCGTTCCCGCCCGCGCCGCCGTTTCGCACGTCGAACACGTCAACCCCGCCGCCCCCATGTCCTGCATCCCCGCCACCACCCCGGTCGCCAGCAGTTCGAGACACGCCTCGCAAACCAGTTTCTCCATGAAGGGATCGCCCACCTGCACTGCGCCCCGCTGCTGCTCCGCCGACTCCTCGGTCAAATCTTGTGACGCAAACGCCGCGCCCGCCAATCCATCCCGGCCCGTCGCCGGTCCCACGTAAAACACGGGATTGCCCACGCCCCGCGCCGCCCCGCGCGTGATCTGGTCATGCCGCAATACCCCCAACGCAAACGCGTTCACCAGCGGATTCCCCTCGTAGCTCTTGTCGAACGCCACCTCACCCGCAATCGTGGGAATGCCAAAACAATTGCCGTAATGCGCGATCCCGCTCACCACGCCCGCAAACAACCGCCGCACCTCCGGATTCGCCAGTTCGCCAAACCGCAGCGAATTCAACGCCGCCACCGGCCTCGCACCCATCGTGAAAATGTCCCGGATGATCCCACCCACCCCCGTCGCCGCACCTTGGAACGGCTCCACCGCGCTCGGATGATTGTGCGACTCAATCTTGAACGCGATCGCAATTCCATCCCCCACATCAATGATTCCCGCATTCTCCTCGCCCGCTCCGACCAGAATGCTCGCGCCCTTCGTCGGAAATGTCTTCAACACCGGCCGCGTATTCTTGTACGAACAATGCTCCGACCACATCACCGAGAAAATCCCCAGCTCGGTATAACTCGGCGCGCGCCCCAAGATTTCGAGGATCTTCAGATATTCCTCGGGCGTGAGATTATGCTTCTGCACCAACTCCGGAGTAATGACTGGCTCGCTCATCAACGTTCAAAACTTCAGTTTCCTGCCAACTCGCGCCGGGACAATGCGTTTTCCAATTTTGGGAAACAAGCAAAGTCTCGCGCCGCCCCGATTCCCCGCCCGCCCCTCCGGCAACCCGACCGTGAATTCAGTCGCTACGCCGGCTCCTGCTGACTGATGCAGTGAAACGACCCCAACCCCCAGATCAATTCCCGCGAATCAATCCCCACCACCCGCCGGTCCGGAAATTCCCCCTGCAAAATCTCCACCGCCCGCCGGTCGTTTACGTGCCCATACGTCGGCACCAGCACCAAGCCGTTGGCGATATAAAAATTTGCGTAACTCGCCGGCAATCGCTGCCCCTCGTGCTCCACCACCCCCGGCATCGGCAACTCCACAATGCGCAACGCCCGGCCATCCTGATCCTTCATCATCTGCAACCGCACCAGATTCTCCTGCAACAACCCATAGTTCTCATCCACCGGATCCTCCTCCACCACCGTCACCACCGTCGTCGGGTTCACGAACCGCGTCAGATCATCCACATGCCCGTCCGTGTCATCCCCCACTATCCCCTCCCCCAGCCACAACACCGTGCGCACCCCCAGAAAACCCCGTAAATACTCCTCGATCTCCTCCCGGCTCAAATGCGGATTCCGG
Organism: uncultured Akkermansia sp.; assembly: GCA_964623105.1. GTDB lineage: Bacteria > Verrucomicrobiota > Verrucomicrobiia > Limisphaerales > BJHT01 > BJHT01. Next base: position 4,621 of record CAZUUP010000354.1, on the reverse strand, counting down.
TTGGGATTCAGCAAACACGCCTCCGTCGTCAGCACCGTCCCGCACCCGTTCACCTCCAACGCACCGCCCTCCATCACGATCCCCGGCGAGAACAGCGGCAAACCCCGCCACTTCGCCACCTGCTGCGGCACCGCGTCATCCAGGTCGTACGGCGGATACTTCCCACCCCACGCATTGTAACCCCAATCCACCACCGCCCGCTCCCGGCGCCCCTCCCGCTCCCGCACCAAAAAAATCGGCCCGTGATCCCGGCACCACGGCTCATAAGCCGGAAAATGATGAAAAAACACCCGCTCCAACGGCACCCGCCGCTCCCGTAACAACCCCCGCACCCACTCCTCCTTCTCCCCGTTCCACACGTTCAGATGCACCTCCTCCACCGCCACCAACTCCCGGATCAACGCCGCATACACATCCGGCACCGGCTCGTATTTCCCCGGAAAACTGATCCCCTCCGGCCGCGGCCACGTGAACCACGTCCCCACATGCCGCTCCCACTCCGCCGGCATCCGATATCCCATTTCCAAAGGTCGCTTCATAATTTCCCAATCCCTAATTACTAATCACTAATCACTAATCACTAATTACTATTTCCCTCCCCCCTTCCCCCTTCCCCCTTCATAATTCCTCCTTCCTCCTTCATCCTTTCACCGCAACCTCTCCCCCCGCGCCGCCTCCAGCAGCCGATACCATTCCTCCCGCGACAACTCCACCTCCGCCGCAACCGCCGCCTCCCGAATCCGCTCCGGCCGCGTTGAACCCACCAGCGGCACAATCCCCGCCGGATGCTTCAACAGCCAAGCCAACCCCACCTGCCCCCGCGAACACCCCCGCCCCTTCGCCTGCGCATCCAGTTCCCCCACCACCCGCGTCACCTCATACCCCTCCTGCCAGCCCAGCAAACGCCGCGCGCCCTCCCCCAACAAGCCACCCCCCAGCGGACTCCACGCCAGCGGAGTGATCCGCTCCGTCAGGCACTGATCCAGCGTCCCATCCCCGAACGCTTCCAGACACGCCAGACTGATCTCCACCTGATTCACCACCAGCGGAAAATCCAACGCCTTCTGCAACGCTGCCACCTGCGACGGACGGAAATTGCTCACCCCGAACTCCGCCACCTTCCCCGCCGCCCGCAACTCCGCAAACGCCCCCGCCACCTCCGCCGGATTCATCAGCCAGTCCGGCCGATGCAACTGATACAAGTCAATCCGCTCCACCCCCAACCGCCGCAGCGACTGCTCGCACGACCACACAATATGCTCCCTCGAAAAATCATACCGCACCGGCGCCGCCGCCCCCGGTTCCCCCGCCTTGCGAATCCCGCACTTCGTCGCAATCACCACCCGCTCCCGCAACCCCGGCACCTCCCGCAACACCTCCCCAAACACCCGCTCCGCCCGCCCCTCACAATAAATATCCGCGTGATCAAACAACGTGAAACCCGCCTCCACCGCCGCCAACACCGCCGCCCGCCCCACCGTCCGCCCCGCTTCCTCGGACTCCGCGATTCGCCAGCAACCATACGCCAGCCGGCTCACCCGCAATGCACTCTTCCCCAGCAACAATGTCTTCATAATCAAAAACCGCGCCCACCCTAAATCCCGCCCCAAAACCTTGGAAAGCCCTTTCCCTCCCAGCCCACCAATCACCGTGGCCGCTCACCATTCACCAATTTCCAACTACTAATCACTAATTACTAATCACTATTCTCCACTCCCCTCCACCACTCCGGCATCAACTCCCGATACCGCCGCTGCGCAAACCGCGCATCAATCAGCAGCACCGCCCCCCGATCCGTCTCACTCCGGATCACCCGACCCGCTGCCTGCAATACCCGGTTCATCCCCGGAAACTGATACGCAAACTCAAACCCGTGCCCCCCGCGCGCCGCGTAAAACTCCCGAATCAACTCCCGCTCCAGACACACCTGCGGCAGCCCCACCCCCACCACCGCCGCCCCGATCAACCGCTCTCCCACCAGATCAATCCCCTCGCCAAATACTCCGCCCAACACCGCGCAACCCACCAGCGTTCCCGCATTGTCCGCCTGAAAATGCGCGAGGAACGCCGCCCGCTCCGCCTCGCCCATCCCCGAGGTCTGCACCAACAACCGCACCTGCGGCTCGCGCTCGCGCCACCGTTCCGTCACCGCCGCCAGATATTTGTACGACGGAAAATAAACCAGATAATTCCCCGTCCGCTCCCCCACGAACCGCCCCAACGCCTCAACCACCGCGTCATACGTTGATTCGCGCTGCTTGAAGTCCGTCGCGATCCTCGTCTCCACCCGCACCACCAGATTCTCCGGCGGAAATGGCGACGCCAATTGCACCAACCGATCCCCCGCCTCGCCCCCGAGCGAATCCCGGAAAAACTCCAGCGGCGTCAACGTCGCCGAAAAGAAAACCGCCGCCCGCCCACGCTCCAGCGCCTCCGCAATCAACCGCGACGGATCCAGACAGAACAACCGCAACCGCGCCTCCGTCCCCGGCGTGAAGATCGTCACAAACCGCTCATCAAACCCCGCCACCGTCCGCACAAAACCGTGCGCGCGAAAATACAGTTGCGTCAGCGCCTCCCGCCACGCCGCCTCCTCGTTCAGCACCAACCAGCGCTCCGCCTCCTCCAGAAACCGCTCCACCAACGGCACCCATTCCCCCGGTGCCACGCGACTCACCAGTTCCCCCGACGACGCCGTCTCCGCTTGCTCCGGCAGCAACGGCCTCGCAAACGCCCGCTCCAGCGCCCCCAACGCCCGCCCGCACCCCGGCAAAGCCCCCTTCACCAACCGCCGCACCGCGACAATCTCCCCCAGCGTCAACTCCGCCGAGAACATCTCCCGCGCCCGGTCAATCAGGTTGTGCGCCTCGTCGATCAGGAACAAAAACTCCCGCCCCTCGCCTCCGAAATGCTCCCGCAAATACGCGCTCGGATCGAACACATGGTTGTAATCCCCGATGATCACATCCGCCCACCGCGACGCATCCAGCGCCAGCGCAAACGCGCACACCTGATGCCGCTCCGCAATTCCGCCCAACGCCTCCCGATCCAGCACCTCGCACTCCAACGCCGCCGCCAGCGCCGCTTTCACCCGGTCATGATACCCCACCGCCCGCGGACACGTCTTCACATCGCACGGACGCCCGTCGCTCACACACACCTTCTCCCGCGCCGTCAACGTCACCGCCCGCAACCGCAAACCCACCGCCCGCAAATCCGCCAGCGCCTTCTCCGCCACCGCCCGCCCCACGGTCTTCGCCGTCAGATAAAACACCCTCTCCACCCGCCCTTCCCCGAGTGCCTTGGCCGCCGGGAACAACACCGAAAGCGTCTTCCCAATCCCCGTCGGCGCCGACGCAAACAACCGCCCCCCATCCCGGATCGTGCGATACACCGCCACCGCCAGTTCCCGCTGCCCCGGACGAAACCCCCGATGCGGAAACTCGAGCGTCGCAATCGACGCATCCCGCGTCCGCCACCACACCCACTGCCGCTGCGCCCACACCAGATACTCCCCCACCACCACATCAAACAACCCCCGCAATTCCTCCGCCGGAAAACTCTCGCGAAACTCCGTCACGGTCTCCGTCGTCAGGTCGAGATACGAAAGCTGCACCCCCACCACCGCCAATCCCCGCTGCCGCGCCAGCATCGCCGCATACACCTTCGCCTGCGCCCAGTGCAGCGGATCCGGCACCACCACCTCCCCCACCCCGCCCGGTGCCGCCACCACGCCAAACAACCCTTGCGATTCCTCCCCCCGCTTCCTCCCCTTCCCCCGCCCTTTCCCGGGTGCCAAACCCTTCCCCACCACCGTCTTGATCTCCTCCACCACCACACAACCCTCCACCACCCACACGCCATCCATGCGCCCGCTGATCCGCAATTCGAAACCCTCCCCCGCCACCAACTCCGCGATCAACACCTCCGCCTCGTAGCCCTCCGGCCGCGCCCGCTGCACCCGCTGATGCCCCCGCGTCCCTGCCAGCGCCCGCCCCGGCGCACTAAACCCGCCCCGCCCCGCCAGATCCCCCCGCCGCAGCACAAACTCCACCATCTCCCGCACCGCCACCGAAATGATCGGCGACGCAACAGGCTTCGCAACTCCCGGCACAGCAGCAACCGCAGACATCCTCCCCACCGTGTCACCACATCGCCCAACTGGAAAGTTCCGAACCATCCCTCAGCGCCCGTTTGAATTCCCGGCGGGATGGGGCGACCGTGACAAAACAGGGAGAAAAAAAGCTCAAAGCTCAAAGCTTAAAGCTCAAGGAAAGCACCAAGCCAAAAGTTCCAGTCGGAAGCGCCCGATGCCCGGACCAGCCACGGTGACGCCCCGCTTCCCACCGCCAAACTTCGTTCCCTCGAATACCATTTTTATCTCGCCCATCCCGCCCTCCATCTGGCCCTTGGCCCTTGCACCTCGTGAGTAACAGCCGGCCGGACCATTTGGCCAAGTCCGCACCGACCGATCCCGAAAGATCAGACCACGCTGCCCGGCGGCAGCTTCCCCTCCGCTCTCAGTAGCACCCGGTTTCAACCGGGTGTTGCCGGGCGGACGACCGGAAAACCGTTTTAACGGTTTTCCCCTCGACCTCGGAAAAACCGCTGCAGCGGTTGC
>CAZUUP010000353.1:0-6566 GCA_964623105.1 uncultured Akkermansia sp. | reverse complement strand
TCGCTGAAGCCTGTGCCGAGGGCGAAGGATTGGACTTCGTGGAGAAGGGCGTCGAGGAGTTCGTTGCCGTGAAGGGGAAGGGAGCGGAGGGCGGCTTGCTGGAGTTCTTCGACGGTGTAGAGGGTGTGGCCGGGGTCTTCGACCTCGAAGAGCCCGTCGGTGAAGAGGAGGACGGCGTCGTCGGGTGCGGCGGTGGTCTCCGTGGTGGTGTAGGGGGTGCGGGGGGAGAGGCCGAGGGCGGCGCGGTTTTTGGCGTCTTTGTTGGCCAGGACGGCGATCTGGCCGGCGCTGCGGCGGAGGAGGAAGGGTTTGGGATGGCCGGCGTTGGCGAAGCGGAGGAGGCCGGTGCGGGTGTCGGCGACAAGGTAGAAGGCAGTGGTAAGGATGGGAGTTCCCGAGTTTTTGACGACGTTTTTGAGCATCGCGCAGAGGTCGCGATTGAGCTGGGTAAGAAATTTTCCGGGGTCGCCGGCGGCGGGCTTCAGTTCTTCGAGGAGACCGCTGATCATGGCGGTGAGCAGGGCGGAACGGACGCCGTGGCCCATGACGTCGCAGAGGAAGATGCCGGCCTCGTGTTCGGAAATGGGCAGGACGGTGAAGAAGTCGCCGCCGACGCCCTGGTTGGGAAGGTAGCGGTGGTGGAAGCGGAGCAGGCTGTTGGCAGTGGTGGCGTCGGGGGGGAAGGTGGGATATTGGTCGGGGAGCAGGTTTTGCTGGAACTCGCTGGCCATGCGGAGGTCTTTTTGGAGTTCCTGGTTGTGCTCGGCGAGGGCGTTGCGCTGGCGGTCGAGTTCAAGATTGGCAGCCTGAAGCTGGGCTTCAGCGCGACGTCTGGCGGTGATGTCCCAGAAGATGCCCTGGGTGCCGATGATCTGGTTGTCGGCGTCGCGGAGGGCGGTCTTGATGACTTGGACGAAGGCGATTTCGCCGGTGGTGGTGGGGTGGTTTTCGACGGTTTCGAAGGGGACACCGCTCCGGAGAACGCGCTGGTCGTCGGCCTGATACTTGGCGGCCATTTCGGGGGAAAAGAGTTCGGCGTCGTTCCGGCCGAGGATTTTTTCGAGCGGGAGGCCGACGGTCTGGCAGAAGCGCTGATTGGCGAAGGTGAAGCGGCCGTTGAAGTCTTTGCGGAAGATGTTTTGGGGGAGGTTTTCGACGAGGGAATGGTAGAGGTGTTCGGAATCGCGGAGGCGTTCGGCGGCGAGTTTGCGGGCGGAGATGTCCTCGACGGTGCCCTCGTAGAAGAGGAGGTGGCCGGCGGGGTGGCGGACGGCGCGGACATTTTCGCTGATCCAGATTATTTCGCCGTTTTTGCGGTAGATGCGGGATTGGAAGTCCTCGACGGTGTCGTGTTCCTGCATGAGGCGGATGAAATCGGCGCGGCGGTTTTCCTCGACGTAGAGTTTGCGGGCGATGTCGGTGACGCTGGCGGTGAGTTCCTCGGCGGAGTCGTAGCCGTAGATGTGGGCCAGGGCGTTGTTGGCCATGAGGAAGTTGCCTTCGGGGGAAGTTTGGAACACGCCTTCGACGATGTGGTCGAAGAGGCCGTGGTATTTGCGCTCGGCGTCAATGAGCTGGCTTTCGTGCTGGTGGCGTTCGATGGCATAAAGGATGGCGCGGCTGAGGAAGGGCGGGGAGAGGAGGGTCTTGACGAGGTAGTCGGCGGCGCCGGCGTGTTTGACCTCGAGGGCGAGGGACTCGTCGTCCGCCTTGCCGACGATGAGGATCGGTATGGCGGGGTCCACGGCCTGAAGCAGGGGGACGTTCGCCAAACCGGCGCCGTCGGAGATGGCGAGGTCAATAATGACGACGTTGGGGCGCAGTTCGGCGAGGCGGCGAAGGCCTTCGGAGAAGGTCGGGGTTTCGGAGACGTCGAAGGAGGCGGCCTTGGTCTGGCCGAGCATTTGCCGCAGATACTGGACGAAGTCGGCGTCGTGCTCGATGAGGAGGACTTGGAAGATCGGCGGATTCATTTGTCGCGGGGAACATCGTGGATTTGGGACGGGGTTGCCAGTCTGAGTTTCTGGTCTTTGCGCTGGGCGGAGGGGCGGAAGGACGCGGGGCGGGTGATCCCCCGGGGGACGGGGGGAATTGGAGGAACGAGAGCCAGCCCTGGTTCACCGGTTTGGCGCGCTGGCGGCTTCGGGGGGCGTGGGGATGGTGGAGTTTGCGAGGGTGGGCCGGGGCAGATCGGTGTTGGCGGGAGGGGGGGTAGTGGAGGCGGCCGAATTCATTGGCCGGGATTGGAAACGGTTGAAGGTGGCCTCGGCATAGGCGAAGAAGGCGGTCCAGAGCAGGAGGATAAGCCCAATCAGTGCGACTCGAGTGTGGGTGTCGGCCTTGATGTAGAAGGCGAGGGCGGCGATGACGACGAGTTGGAGCGCCACTTCGGCGGTGGTGACGAAGGCATGGCTTTTGCCCGACCGGATCAGGCGCTGGTAGAAGTGTTCGCGGTGCGGGGCATACCAGCGTTCTCCGCGGATGAGGCGGCGCAGGAGGGTGATGCCGGTGTCGAGCACGAAATTGGCGTGCAAGAGGACGAGCGGAACGAGCAGCCACCAACCAACGACGTGGGCCGACCAGATGGTGACGACGGCGAGCAGAAACCCGAGGGGAGCGCTGCTGACGTCGCCCATGAACATCCGGGCGCGGGGGAAGTTGTGCGGCAGAAATCCGAGCGCCGCGCCGGCAATGACCTGGGCGGCCAGGGCGGGGGTGGTTTTGACGGTGTCGGTGGCAAGCCAGATGAGGAAGACGGTGCCGAGGGAGGTGACCAGGGCCTGCGCGGCAGCGATACCATTGATGCCGTCCATGAAGTTGAAGGCGTTGGTGTAGCCGGCGAACCAGAGGAAGGCGAGGATGGTGGCCAGAAGGGGCGGAATGGCCCAACTCAGTTCACTGGAAAGGGTGAAAGCCGGGGCGGTGGAGCGGAAGGCGTAGAGGGCTGCGCATGCGGCGAGGGCATGGAAAAGAAAGCGCACGCTGGCGCGAAGGGATTTCCAGTCGTCGGCGAAGGACACGACAGCCAGGATGGCGGCGGCGCAAAGGATGATGAAGGCGGTGTAGTCCAAGCGGCGGACGGCGATGAGGCCGAGCCCAAGGAAGACGGTCTTCATGACGGCCACGCCTCCGCCGCGGACAGTGGGTTCAGCGTGACTGGAGCGCAGGTTTGGCTGGTCGATCAGCCCAAGGCGGCTCAGTTCGCGGAAGGCGAAGAAACCGAGGGCAAACGACAGGGCAGCTGACAAGACAAACAACGACATGCGAATTTACGACTCAGTCGATCGAATTTGCGTTTCCGGCGCCCTTGAACCGCTGGGCGCCGATTGGGAAAACAATTCCCGACCCGCTGCCGGATCATCATCTAATGGAATCCGGCTCAAAGGCCCCCGGCCGCTCGGAATAACATACCACTCAAGGAGCATTTCTCAATCGCGGACCGGAGGGAAGTGTATTTGAGCGAATCGTTTGTTGCCAGCTCCCGGCGAGGGCGTTACGCCAACGCCACGGTGGTGGGGCGGGGTGGAAGGAGGCGATTTAGGATGCCGGGGGTTCCGACTGCCGGATTCGGGTTCAGAGTTCCCGGCCGGCGGCGGCGATGAAGGGTTTGAGTTCTTCCATGAGCCGGTTGAAGCCTTCGAGGGTGACCTGTTGGGCGGCGTCGCTCCAGGCCTTGGCGGGGTTGGGGTGAACTTCGATGAGGAGGCCGTCGGCACCCATGGCGGCGGAGCCCTTGCACATCGCGGTGATGAGGTCGGCGCGGCCGACACCCTGGCTGGGGTCGATGATGATCGGGCAATGGGATTCGCGCTTGATGCTGGGAATGGCGCCAAGGTCGAGGGTGTTGCGGGTGTAGGTCTCGAAGGTGCGGATGCCGCGTTCGCAGAAGAGCAGGCCCGCGTTGTCGTTGGCGAGTATGTATTCGCCGGCGAGGAGCCATTCCTCGATTTTCATGGCCAGGCCGCGCTTGAGGAGGACGGGTTTGCCGGTCCGGGCGGCGGCGATGAGAAGCTGGAAGTTCTGCGCGTTGCGCGTGCCGATCTGGAGGATATCGGCGTATTCGGCGACGAGGTCCGCGTGGTTTTCGGAGAGCAGCTCGGTGATGATGGGAAGGCCCGTTTCCCTGCGTGCCTTGGCGAGGAGCTTGAGGCCTTTTTCGCCAAGGCCCTGAAATTCGTAGGGGGAAGTGCGGGGCTTGAATGCGCCGCCCCGGAGGATGGTTGCGCCGGCCTTTTTGACGGCGTGGGCGGTGGTCAGAATCTGTTCCTCGCTTTCGACGGAGCAGGGGCCGGCCATGACGACGAACTTTTTGCCGCCGATCAAGGTCTTGCCGGCGGTGACCGTGGAATTGGCGGGATGCGCTTCGCGGCTGACGAGTTTGAACCGTTTCTGGATGGGGGTCACACTTTCAACCTGCGACCAGGCGGTGAGGGCTTCAAGCGATTGATGGGTGCTTTCGTCGCCGATGGCGCCGATGACAGTGCGGGCGACGCCGCGCATGATGTGCGGTCGGTAGCCGAGCCGTTTGATTTCTTTGAGGACGGCAGTTTCTTCGCGTTTGGAGATTTTCGGTTTCAGAACAATGATCATTGGGTGGTGGGTGGATTTGACAGCGGGGTTTGGGCAAAGAAACCGCGCGTGTTGGTTGGCGGTGGGAGGGCCGGGTCGGGGAGTTAGCTCCAACGGAAATGAAGGCGGGCCGCGCGGTGAGTTCCGGCGGGAAACCGGCGGTAGGCAAGGTGTACGTAGAGACAAATCACCGGGGGAGGGTATCAGCGGGTTGCGAAGCGTCAACTGCATGGCAGGTGAGGGGTTGCCGGTCCGCTTGACGTGGTGGGGCAAACGGCTAAGGGTGAGGTCATGAAATCCGGATTTGCTTCGTGGCTGGGCGTGGGCTTGGTGGCATGGGTAAGCTTGTGGGATGGCATTGCCCAAACGGATGTGCGGCCGGTGCCGTTTCCGCTGCTCACCAAGCCGTTGCCGCCGGGGGCAAGTCCGGCTCCGGTCGGTGCGCCGACTGCGGTGGGTGGCGCGGCCGCCGCGCCGGTTCCGGCGCAGCGTCAGCGTCCGGGTATACCGTCGATCATCAACCTGCCCAATGTGCCGCCGCCGGATGGGCGAACGCTGTACAACGCGGTTCTGCTGCCGGCTCCGTTTCCGCCGACGAACGCGTTTGTGATGGGTGAACCGATGCGGGTGCCGTATCTGGCGAATCGTCCGCGGGTGGTGCCGATCGACGCGGGGCGGCAGTTGTTTGTGGATGATTTTCTGATCGAAGCGACGACGCTGAAGCGGACGTATCACCGGCCGGAATTGTACTCGAACAATCCGGTGTTGAAGGCGGACAAGGAGTGGGAGACGGCGGGGAAGGCGCCGATGGCGATGCCATTTAGTGACGGGGTGTTTGTGGAGCCGTGGCTGCTGCCGGTGCCGACGAACATCACGGTGGGCGACGTGGAGAACTTGAACTTGATCGCCCGGCGCCTGGCGGAGGGGACGAACGCGATTGAAAAGCTGTTGTGGGGTCGATTGACGCCGGGGACTCAGGGCCGATTGCGGGCGCTTGCCGGGACGAACACGCCCCCCGACGCGGCGGCGGTGAAGGCGGTGCTGGCGGCGGAAATGACGCAGTGGCTGCACGGGCCTTCGCTGTATGACGAGGCGGCTTTTGCGACGGTGACATTGGGCGACCAGGCGCAGGCGTGGCGGCGGCAGGCGCGGACGGCGGCGGAGGAGGTGCGGTTGAACCGGTTGTTGTTGGGGGATGTGTTCGCGCGGGAGTTTCCGCGGCGTCCGTTGCAGATGCGGGCGTGGTACATGGCCGGTTACGCGCGGGGCACGGCGCTGGCGGTGTCGAGCAATGGGCTGGACTGGGTGAAACCGGAGTGGGACGTGAAGGCGGGGAGCAATCTGGTGCAGCCGGAATCGCGGGACTCGGCGTCGGTGTGGTTGGATCATTTTGAGCAGGACCCGCGGAAACGGTACAAGATGTTCCGCACGGCGCGGACGAACAATCAGTGGGGATTGGCGCTGCATTTTTCGGAGGATGGGATTCACTGGGGACCGGAGGTGTTGCGGACGGGACCGACGGGGGATCGCACGACGGTGTTCTTCAATCCGTTCAAGCAGAGCTGGGTGTACAGTCTGCGGTCGGACGTGGGCGGCGCGCGGACGCGAAGTTATTGGGAGGTGCGGGATCTGCTGGCGGGGCCGCAGTGGAAGACGGTGGCGGAGACGCCGTTGTGGGTCGGGGCGGACAAGCTGGATCCGCAGCGGACGGATTTGCAGGTGGTACCGCAGTTGTACAACCTGGATGCGTTTCCGTACGAGAGTCTGATGGTGGGTTTGTTCACGATCTGGCGGGGTGACAAGAACATTCCGGCCGGGCGTCCCAAGCCGAATGAGATTTGCTTGGGATTCAGCCGCGACGGGTATCATTGGGACCGGCCTGACCGGCGGCCGTTCATCACGGTTTCGGAGAAGCAGGGGGATTGGAACTGGGGGAATGTGCAGTCGGCCGGGGGTGGTTGCGTGGTGATGGGGAGGCGGCTGCATTTTTATTTCAG
>CAZUUP010000352.1:0-6567 GCA_964623105.1 uncultured Akkermansia sp. | reverse complement strand
GAGACCACGGCTGGCAATTACTTCGTCACGAACTATCCGCCGTTTTCGTTTTGGAAGCCGGAGTTTGTGCCGGAGTTGCGGGCGGCGATGGAGCAGGGGCCGCGGGCGGGGGTGCCGCTGGGGTTGTACACGCACATTCCGTTCTGCCGGAAGCGGTGTCACTTTTGTTATTTCAAGGTTTATACGGACAAGGATTCGGCGGCGATCAAGAGCTACGTGGATGCGGTGCTGAAGGAGTTGGAGTTGTATGCGGGGAAGCCGTTTGTCGGGGGGCGGAAGCCGAAGTTCATTTATTTTGGGGGCGGGACGCCGAGTTATCTCAGCCCCGATCAGTTGAAGCATTTGACAGATGGGATGAAGCGGCTCCTATCGTGGGAGGAGGCGGAGGAGGTGACGTTTGAGGCGGAGCCGGGGACGTTGACGGATCACAAGCTGCGGGCGATTCGGGAGCTGGGGGTGACGCGGCTATCGCTGGGAATTGAGCATTTCGACGATCATATTTTGGAGATCAACGGGCGGGCGCATCGGTCGAAGGAGATTGCGCGCGCGTATGCGTATGCGCGGGAGATTGGGTTTCCGCAGATCAACATCGATCTGATTGCGGGCATGGTGGAGGAGACGGAGGAGAAGTGGGTGGAGACGGTGGCGAAGGCGGTGGCGCTGCGGCCCGACTCACTCACGGTGTATCAGATGGAGGTGCCGTATAACACGGGCATCTATCAGCAGATGAAGGCGCAGGGGAAGCTGGTGGCGCCGGTGGCGGATTGGGAGACGAAGCGGCGGTGGGTGGACTATGCGTTCCGGGAGTTTGAGAAGGTGGGTTATGCGGTGAACAGCACGAGCACGGTGGTGCGGGACCCGGCGCGGGTGAAGTTTCTGTATCGTGAGGGGCTGTTTTCGGGTGCGGATTTGTTGTCGGTTGGGGTGGCGAGTTTTGGGCATATCAACGGGGTTCATTATCAAAACCAGGCGGATTTTGATCCTTACCTGACGAAGGTGCAGGCGGGGGAGCTGCCGGTTTTCCGGGCGTATCCGACGAAGCCGGACGAGCGGTATATCCGGGAGTTCATGCTGATGCTGAAGCTGGGGGCGAACAGTCGGAGCCGGTTCAAGGCGAAGTTTGGGACGGATCCGGTGGAGGAGTTTGCGGGGCCGCTGGCGCGATTGCAGGAGTGGGGGTTTCTGAGTGTGGAGGAAGATAGGATCGTGCTGACGCGGGACGCGTTGTTGCAGGTGGACCGGCTGTTGATGGAGTTTTTCAAGCCAGAGCATCGGTCAACGAGGTATGCCTAAGCCAACTGTGTATCTGGAAACGACGATCCCGAGCCTGCTCACGGCGCGGCCGAGCAGGAACGCGCGGTTGGCAGGAATGCAGGCGAGTGTGCGGCAGTGGTGGTCAACCCGCCGGAAAGACTTCGCCTTGTTTGCCTCGGCGGTCGTGGTAAATGAAGCGCGATGTGGCGAGGCTGCGATGGCGGCGCGGCGGCTCGCAATTCTCGCCGAGGCAACCGAGCTGGACGTGACTGCCGCAGCGCTCGAACTGGCGGCCCGGCTGGTCCGCAAAATGAGCCTGCCACCCGCGAAGGAACCGGACGCATTGCATATCGCCATTGCGGCCACGGCAAAACTGAACTACCTGCTCACCTGGAATTGCCGCCACATTGCGAACGTGGACATGATTACGAAGGTTGAAGCGCTATGTGAGCAGGCGGGCTACCAATGTCCGTTGATCTGCACCACCGATGAACTGATGATCCGATGAAAACCACCGACGATCCCATTGCCGAAGTCCATAGGAACCGGGAGCAACTTTTCGCCCGGCACGGAAACGATCTCCGAGCCTACGCTGCGTATCTCAACGCCGAGGCCGCGGCGAGCGGCCGCAAGCTGGTCACGCGCGTCGTGAAGCCGCAGCCCAAGGCACGGTTTCATGGCCGGGCTTCCCGGGAGCATCGGGAGGTGGCGCTGGCGTCCTTGTGACACGGATCGAACCAGCGTGGTTGAACTCCATGGCGATGCCGCCGATGGGCGGACGGTGGTTGGGGTTTTTCAAGCTGGAGCATCGGACAACGAGGTATGCGGGAGGTGGAAACTGATATGAACCAAGCAATGGTGAAGGAAGAGGAGAACGTTCAACGTTCAACGTCCAACGCTCAACGTTCAACGGGGTCGGACGGGCGGGCGGCCACTTACGACTTGGAAGAGCGGTTGTTGGATTATGGCGCGGCAATCATTCGATTGACTGAGGGGTTGCCGAATGGGCGCGCTGGCAATCACGTTGCCGGTCAATTGCTGCGCCCGGGGACATCGTCGTTGTCGAATCATGGCGAGGGGCAGGCCGCCGAATCACGGGATGACTTCATTCCCAAGTTGAGCATTTGCCTGAAGGAATTAAAGGAGTCACGGCGGTGGCTGCAGTTGATTCTTCGCGTTCCCCTAACGCGCGATGTGAAGTCAGTTGAAACACTGGGGGGCGAGACTGAGGAATTGATTCGCATCTTTGCCAAGAGCATCCGCACTGCAAAGTCTGGCGTTGGAAGTTCGAAGTTGAGCGTTGGAAGTTGAACGTTTCCGCCTATGTCTCAAGCCGCTACTTCGCCCATGGTTCTCCCGATCGCGTATCCGTTGGATGAGTTTTATGCACTGGCGGGGATGACGTTGCCGCCAATCGAGGCGGTGCCGGGGGAGTCGGTGCCGGAGCCGTACAAGACGTTGCTGGTGCATCAGGATGACATGACGCCGACGCTGGAGAAGTTTCACCGGGACTCGGTGCATTTGCGGGTGCTGCGGCGGCAGCGACGGGATGACTTTTACTTTCGCGAGGTGGTGTTGGTGACGGACAAGGGGGAGCGGCCGGTGGAATTTGGGGCGATCAAGATCAACCTGCTGCTGTTTGCACCGAAGGCGCGGCAGGAGATTTTGGAGGAGCGGCTGCCGCTGGGGCATATTTTGCACGAGTGCGGGGTGACCCATACGAGCCGGCCGAAGGCGTTCCTGCGGCTGCGGTCGGATGCGTTTGTGAATGCGGCGCTGGGGTTGACGGGCGAGCATGTGTTGTATGGGCGGCGGAACACGTTGTGGGATCCGCAGCAGCGGCCCTTGGCGGAGATTGTGGAAATTCTGCCGCCGGCGGGTTGAACGGGCGGGTTTTGCGGCCATGTTCGGCGCGTGGAATGGAAATGGAGCCTATGAGAGCGAAAAACGATTTCGATGTGGTGATCATCGGCGGCGGGCCGGCGGGATGCTCGGCGGCGTCGATTTTGGCGGAGCATGGGCGGCGGGTTCTCGTGATCGAGCGGGAGAAGTTTCCGCGGTATCACGTGGGGGAGTCGCTGATTCCGTTCACGTATCAGCCGCTGGAGCGGCTGGGGTTGGTGGCGCGGATGAAGGCGTCGGCGTTTCAGAAGAAGTACAGCGTGCTGTTTGTTTCGCCGAACGGGAAGGCGAGCCAGCCGTTTTATTTTTTCAACCGTTATGATCGCGAGACGGTGGCGCAGACGTGGCAGGTGTTGCGGAGCGAGTTTGACCAGATGCTGATGGAGCATGCGCGGGCGCGGGGGGCGGAGGTGCGGGAGGAGATGACGGTGAAGGAGTTGTTGCGGGAGGGGATGCGGGTGGTCGGGGTGCGGGCGCAGGAGCGGTCGGGGGAGGTGGTGGAGTTTCGGGCGCCGATGACGCTGGATTGCACGGGGAAGGAGGCGTTCGCGGCGGTCCGGAATGGGTGGCGGCTGAAGGACCCGTATCTGAACAAGGTGGCGGTGTGGACTTATTATCAGGGGTCGAAGCGCGAGGCGGGACTGGACGAGGGGCAGACGACGGTGGCGTTTGTGCCGGAGAAGGGGTGGTTCTGGCACATTCCGCAGCACAACGACATGGTGAGCGTGGGGGTGGTGGCGGAGGGGAAGTATCTGTCGCGGGACGGGGTGCGCGATCCGGAGAAGATGTTTCTGCGGGAGGTGAATGAGAATCTGTGGATCAAGGAGCATCTGGCGGTGGGGCGGCAGGTGGGGCCTTACTATCTTACGAGCGAGTATTCGTTTCATGCGCGGCATTGCGGGGGCGAGGGGTTGCTGCTGGTGGGGGATGCGTTTTGCTTTCTTGATCCGGTGTTTAGCAGCGGCCTGATGCTGGCGCTGAAAAGCGGGGTGATGGCGGGGGATGCGGTGCATGCGGCGCTGACGGCGGGAGATCTCGGGCCGGAGCGGTTCGCGGGTTACGCGACGGGGCTGCGGCGGGGGATCGAGAACATGCGGAAGCTGGTTTACGCATTCTATCATCCGAACTTCAGCTTCAAGGATGTGATCATGAAGTATCCGGAGATGGCGGGGGACATCACGGATTGCCTGAGCGGGGATGTGGACAAGGATTTCTCGAAGCTGTGGGAGCGGATACGGGAGTTTGCGCCGGTCCCGGAGGAGTTGCCGGTGGGGCAGCCGCTGGGGGCGGGGTGAGCGGAGCTGGATGGCCGGGCAGGGGAATGGGAAGACGCGAAAGCGACTGTTTGTGAACATTGTGCAAATCACGCCGGGGGCCGGGGGCATGTACTGCGGGAATTGTTTCCGCGACAATGCGCTGGTGGCGGAGTTGCGGCGGCAGGGGCATGCGCCGCTGATGGTGCCGTTGTATTTGCCGATGACCCTGGATGAGGAGAATCAGAGCGCGGGGACGCCGATCTTCTTTAATGGCATCAATGTGTATCTGGAGCAGGTTTTTCCGTTGTTCCGGCGGGCACCGCAGTGGCTGCACCAGTTGATCGCGTCGCCGGTGTGGTTGAAGCTGGTGGCGGGGCGGGCGGCGAAGACGCGGGCGGCGGAGGTGGGGGATTTGACGCTGTCGATGTTGCGGGGCGAGGAGGGGAATCAGGCGCGCGAACTGGAGGAGTTGATAGCGTGGCTGCGGACGCAGCCGAAGCCGGACGTGGTGTGTCTGTCGAACGCGATGCTGGTGGGGTTGGCGCGGAGGTTGAAGCGTGAGTTGGGGACGAGCGTGGTCTGCACGTTGCAGGGCGAGGACGCGTTTCTGGATGCGATGCCGGAGCCGGTGCGGGGCGAGGTTTGGCGGACGCTGGCGGAGCGCGGGCGCGACGTGGATTTGTATGTCGCGCCGAGCCGGTATTTCGGAGAGGTGATGGCGAAGCGATTGGGATTGGGGGAGGATCGGCTGCGGGTGGTGCCGAACGGCATCAGCTTGGAGGGGTATCACGTGGCGGCGGTGGCCCCGGAGCCGCCGGCGCTGGGTTTTTTTGCGCGGATGTGTCCGGAGAAGGGTTTGGACACGGTGGTGGAGGCGTATCTGGAGGTTCGGAAGCGTGGGCGGGTGCCGGGGTTGAAGCTGCGGATTGGCGGGTCGTGCGGGCCGGGGGATGAGGCTTTCGTGGGTGGGTTGAAGCGGCGGTTGGCGGCGGCGGGCATGGGCGGGGACGTGGAGTTTCATCCGAACGTGAGCCGGGCGGAGAAGCTGGCGTTCTTGCGGTCGCTGACGGTGTTCTCGGTGCCGGCGTTGTATGGCGAGGCGTTTGGGTTGTATGTGATTGAGGCGCTGGCGGCGGGGGTGCCGGTGGTGCAGCCGCGGGTGGCGTCGTTTCCGGAGTTGATCGCGGCGACCGGGGGTGGAGTGTTGTGCGAGCCGCGAAGTTCGGGGGCGCTGGCGGAGGCGGTGGAAGCGCTGGTGCTGGACCCTGCGCGGGCGCGGGCTTTGGGCGAGGCGGGGCGGCGGGCGGTGGAGAAGGGATTCAGTGTGCGGGCGATGGCGGAGGGGATGGCGGGGGTGTATGCGGAGGCGGCGAGGGGGGCGAAGGAAGCGGGTGCGGTGAGGCGGGTTTGAGGAAATTGCGATTATGCCAAGTGAATTCAAAGTGGTGCGCCGGGTCGAGTTTTCGGAGACGGACATGGCGGGGATTGTTCATTACTCGAACTTCTTCCGGTACATGGAATCGGCGGAGCACGCGTTTTTCCGGGCGCTGGGTTTTTCGATTGTGACGACGGCGACGGATCCGCCGGTGGGCTGGCCGCGGGTGCATGCGTCTTGCGATTACCGGCAGCCGCTGCGTTTTGAGGACGAGGTGGAAATCCATATGCTGGTGTGCGAGAAGAAATCGAAGTCGCTCAGTTATCTGTTCAAGTTCCGCAAGCTAAACGGGGCGGCACCGGTGGAGGTGGCGCGGGGGAAGCTGACGGTGGTGTGCGTGACGCGGGACGCGTACGGGAAGATGAGTGCGGCGGCGATACCGGAGGCGATCGCCAGCCAAATTGTGGTGGCTGCGGGGGAGATGCTGGCTTGACTTCCGAAGGGGTGGCGGTAGGTATCGTCAGAATTTGTCCAGCTTGATTTGATTATGAAAAATTCTCACCCGATGTCCGGCCCGGGAGTGGGTGTGAGTGCCTGCCTGCGTGCGTTTACGTTGATCGAATTGCTGGTGGTGATTGCGATCATCGGGATTCTGGCTTCGATGCTGCTGCCGGCGTTGGGGAAGGCGAAGGACAAGAGCAAGAGTGCAAAGTGTCTGGCGAATGAGAAGCAACTGGCGCTGGCGATGTTGCTGTATGCGGAGGACTACGAGCAGTACTT
>CAZUUP010000351.1:0-6572 GCA_964623105.1 uncultured Akkermansia sp. | reverse complement strand
GGAGCTTGTTTCGGGGAAGTTAGACGTGGCGAGAGGGTAGCGCAATTCGGGTGATGATGGTGAGGAGTGACGGTCGGGAATTGGGGACCGGAGATTTCTTGATCGGCTGGATATGAACACCGAGACGGCTAAAAGAGAACTGGCGTGGGAAACCTCGTGGGACGCGATCACGGGGGGCGTAGGGCAATGCAGAGACGATTTGGTTGTTATCCTTTTCAGGCGGTGATTCTGGGATTTTGCCGGCCAGAGTCGCTTGGCTGCGGCAGAGAACTGGGGTTGGTGGGAGGATGGGGAGGGCAGGTTTCGGCTGCCCAATTCGGACGGGTGGGTTGGTGGACCGTCGTGCGGGAGTGCGAATTTCGGGCGAGCTGTGGGATGCGGGGGCGGCACAGGTGTTCTCCATTCCGAATGCCGTCGCCCGCCGGGGGAGGAGACTGGCTCTCGATCCGGTGGTCGAGGGGTTTAGTGGTTTGTGCAGTGGGGCGGAGGGATGCGTTGCGCCGCAGCGACGGCGCGGTTAGTCTTGCTGGGTTGTTGGTGGCGATGGTGAACGGATGACAGGCGACGCGGGCGGCGGTTCACGGGCATTTGTTATGCGAAGCGAGTTTGCGATGGCGACCAAGCGGGTGGATGGGCCGGCGATCAGCCGGCGGCGGATGTTACAGGTGGGGGGGATGGGAATGTTCGGGTTGACGCTGCCGAAGATTTTGCGCGCGGAAGCGCTGAAGAAGGGGCCGCCGGCGCGAGCCAAGTCGGTGATTTTCCTGTTTCAATGGGGCGGGCCAAGTCACCTGGAGACGTTCGACATGAAGCCTGAGGCGCCGGAGGGAATCCGGGGTTTGCACAAGCCCATGGCGTCGAGCGCGGATGGCATCCAAGTGTCGGAACGGTTGCCGCGGGTGGCGAAGGTGATGGACCGGGTGACGTTGATCCGGTCGATGCACCACACGATGAAGAATCACAATTCGGCGGGGTATTACGCATTGACCGGCCGGGCCCCGGCGACGGACGACCAGCGGCTGAAAGACACGCTGGAGCTGTATCCGGCCTACGGCTCGGTGGTGGACCGGTTGGCGCCGGTGAGCGGGGAGATGCCGACGTTTGTGAGCTATCCGTACACGATTTCGGACGGGTCGATCACGCCGGGGCAGCATGCGAGTTTTCTGGGGAAACTGCACGATCCGTTGCTGATTTTGCGCGATCCGAATGAGCCGGGATTTGGGCTGCCGGAGTTGAGCCTGCCGGCGAACCTGAGTTACGAGCGATTGGCGGCGCGGCGGGAATTGCAGAAGGTGACCGATGCGCAGACGCGGCTGCTGGATTACTCGGCGGCGGCCAAGGGTTTGGAGGCCTATTACGAGCGGGCGCTGGCGATGCTGCATTCCACGCGGTTGCGGGATGCGTTCAATCTGGAGGCGGAGCCGGCGGCGGTGCGTGACAGTTACGGGCGGACGCCGTACGGGCAGGGATGTTTGCTGGCGCGGCGGTTGGTGGAAGCGGGAGTGAAGTTTGTAAACGTCTATTTTTCGGACAACATCGGAGGGCGGAGCACGACGGACGGGGGTTGGGACACCCACGGGTTCGACAACACGCGGATGTTTCCAATCATCGAGAAACGGCATCTGCCGATCACGGACCAGACGTTGCCGACGTTGTTGCTGGACTTGGAGGCGCGGGGATTGCTGGACTCGACGTTGGTGGTGTGGGTGGGTGAGTTTGGACGGACACCGCGGATCAACGCGAGCATCAGCCGGGATCACTGGCCGCAGTGCTACACGGCGCTGCTGGCCGGCGGCGGGACGAAGCGCGGCTTTGTGCATGGATCGTCGGACAAGCGGGGGGAATATCCTGCCACGAACCCGGTGACGCCGGATGACCTTGCGGCAACGATTTATCACCTGCTGGGAATCGATCCGGCGTCCGAGGTGGCGGATACTTTGAAGCGGCCGTTGCCGATTTCGTATGGAAAGCCGGTGTTGGACGTGGTGGCGTGACGGGGAGGTGCGGCGGACTGCGGGTGTGGGGCAGTGGATGGGAGCGTCGAGGCACTGGTTGTTTTGGGGTGATGGGATCGCGGCGGGACCGGTTGCCGAGAAGCGAAAAAAAATGCGGCTTGCGCTGAAGCGGGTTCGGCGTTCAAATAGTCGCGTGGTTGGGCTTATGGTGGAATTGGCAGACACGCTACTTTGAGGTGGTAGTGCCGCAAGGTGTGCAGGTTCAAATCCTGCTAAGCCCACCAACCTTGCTCCCTCCTGTTCTCTGCGACGGTGGACCCAAAATTTATGAAGCTTCTCTTGCTGGGCGGGTTGGTCCTGATTTCGGGTGTGGGCTGCACGAGCCGTTACGACCTGATTTTGAGCAACGGTGGAGCGTACACCTCGGTGGGGAAACCGAAGCTGAATCCGGAGGGGTACTACTATTTCAAGAACGAGAACGGGGAAGAGCTGTATGTGCCGCGGAGCCGGGTGCGAATGATCCAGCCATCAACGGAGAGTTCATCGTCCTCGGGCAAGAAGGGCTCGGGGTCGAAGGGGGCGCAGGATTATTTTTTGCCGCGGTAGGGGGGCGGAGGCGGGGCGCAATGGGAGGTTTGCGGGAGGAAATTAATTTTTTGCGTGAAGGGTGTGGACGAATGGGGTGGTGTGTGGACTTCGGCGGCGCGGTGAGGACACCGCGCGCTACCGGGTGCTGGGTTGCAGGGTGACGGCGGTGGGAGACGAGCTACAGGTGGGATTTATTTTTTGCGTGAGGGGCGGCGGGACGTGGGTTTGGGAAGGAGGCGTTCGATGTATTTCGCGAGGAGGTCGGCTTCGAGATTGACGGCGTCGCCGACTTTGCGCTCGCGGAGGGCGGTGACGGCGTGGGTGTGGGGGATGATCCAGATGCGAAAGCCTTTTGCAGAGACGCCGGCGACGGTGAGGCTGATGCCATCGACGGCGATGGAGCCTTTGAAGACGAGGTAGCGCATGATTTCGGGCGGCGCTTCGATGTCGAGGACATGGTCGGCGCCGGAGCGTTCCCAGCGGGCGATTTTGCCGAGGGCGTCCACGTGGCCGGTGACGAAGTGGCCGCCGAGGCGGGCGTCGGCGCGGAGGGAGCGTTCGAGGTTTACGAGAGAACCGACGCGGGCGAACTGGAAGTTGGTGCGGGTCCATGTTTCGCGCAGGAGATCGAAGCGCAACAGGGTCTTGCGTCCGCGCGCGGATTTCTTGACGACGGTGAGACAGCAGCCGTTGACGGCGATGCTGTCGCCTGTGCGGACGTCTTTGCCAATGGTGGGGGCGAGGACGTGGAGTTCGAGACCGGCGGCGGTTTCGTGGATGGCGTGGATGGTGCCGGTTTCTTCAACGAGGCCAGTAAACATGGGGAATGCGGGGTGGGGGATTCAGGGTTGAAGGGAGGTTCCGAGAGGAAGCACGTGGGCGGTCAGGAGCAGGTCGGGGCCGAGTTGCCGCCAGTGAAGGTTGGCGAGTTTGAGGACTTCGTCGAGGGATTGAGCACCATCACCGGCGACGGCTTTGCGGGCGGAACGGCCGCCGAGGATCTTGGGGGCATAGAAAAAGGCGATGCGGTGGGCGAGGCCGCCGAGGAGGAAGGAGGCGTTGACCTCGCCGCCGCCCTCGACGAGGAGGGAAGTGACTTGTTCGCGACCGAGTTCTGCCAGGAGCCAGCGGAGGTCGAGGCGCTGGCAGGACGTGACCGGGGCGACGACGATGCGGATCCGGCGACGGAGGGCGGCGATTCGGCGGAGCGGGGCGGAGTGGCCGACGACGATGGTGGTCAGGGGGGCGGCGTGATCGGTTACCACGCGGGAGGTGAGCGGGGTTCGGGCGTGAGTGTCGAGGATGATGCGGCGGAGTTTTTTGGGGATGGCCTCGGGCGAACCAGCGGTCGGCGTGGGGGGACGGAAGGTCAGGGAGGGATTGTCGGCCAGGATGGTATTGATGCCGACGAGAATGGCGTCGGAGGCTTCGCGGAGACGCATGCCGACGGCGCGGGCGGGTTCGCTGGTGATCCATTGGGAGTCACCGGCGGCGGTGGCGATTTTGCCGTCGAGGGTCATGGCGGCCTTGACGGTGACCAGAGGGGTGCGATGAACGATCCAGTGGTTGAAAGCTTCGTTGAGGGCGGAGCATTGCTCCGGAAGCACGCCGGTGGTGACGGCGATGCCGGCCCGGCGCAGCAGATCGAAACCCCGGCCGGCGTGGGCGGGGTTGGGGTCGGTGGCTCCGACGACGACGCGGCGGATGCGGGCGGTCTCGAGGGCGGCCGTGCAGGGTGGGGTGCGGCCGTGGGTGGAGCAGGGTTCGAGGGTGACGTAGAGGGTGGCGCCGCGGGGTGAATGGCCGCGGTGTTCGGCGTCGCGGAGGGCTTCGATCTCGGCGTGGGGGAGGCCGGCACCGTGGTGCCAGCCGGAGCCGATGAGCTTGCCGCGCTGGACGAGCACGGCACCGACGAGCGGATTGGGGGAGGTGCGGCCGAAGGCGCGGGCGGCCAGACGCAGGGCGCGCCGCATCCAAGCGGCGTCGGCGTCGGGGTCGCGAGGCATGGGCGCGATCGCGGCTGCGGGGGGACGGTTCAGCGGCCGGTGACGCGGGTGTAGCCGCCGCAGGCCTTCCGTCCGGACGAGCTGGCGGAGCGCGGGCTGGAACAGCCGGCGAGGAACACGGCGAGGGCGAGGGTGGCGAAGAGCAGGTTCTTTTTCATACTCAGGATTTATCGGCAAAAAGGGCCTCGGCAAAGCGGGCGGGATCGAAAGGCTGGAGGTCGTCGGGTTGTTCGCCGAGGCCGATGAATTTGACGGGCAGGGTGAGTTCCTTTTGGATGGCGACGACCATGCCGCCCTTGCTGGTGCCGTCGAGCTTGGTGACGATGAGGCCGGTGAGGGGGGCGGCCTTGTGAAATTCGCGCGCCTGGTTGAGGGCGTTCATGCCGGTGCTGCCGTCGAGGACGAGGAGCACTTCGTGCGGGGCGCCGGGGGATTGCTTGCCGATGACGCGGTGGATTTTTTGAAGTTCGGTCATCAGGTTGTGTTTGGTGTGGAGCCGGCCGGCGGTGTCGATGAGGAGGTAGGTGGCCTTGCGGGCGAGGGCGGCGGTGACGGCGTCGTGGGCGACGGCGGCGGGGTCGGCGTGATAAGCGCCGGCGATGACTTCGAAATTGAGCCGGTGGCCCCAGAGTTTGATTTGTTCGACAGCGGCGGCACGGAAGGCGGCGCAGGCGGCGACGATGACGGTTTCGCCGCGGAGCTTGAGGAGGTTGGCGAGTTTGGCGCAGGTGGTGGTTTTGCCGGTGCCATTGACGCCGACGACGGAGATGACGGTGAGGCCGGAGGGTTGGCGTTGGAGTCCGGCGGGGGCGGTGGGAAGGCTGCGTTCGATTTCGCGGCGGGCAATGGCGAAGACATCGAGGCTGGCGCCGCCCTGGGTTTCGTAGGCATGACGGACGGCGGCGGTGATCTGGTGGGTCATGGCCATGCCGAGGTCGGCGCCGAGGAGGGCGTGTTCGAGCGCTTCGAGCGTAGCGGCGTCGAGCTTGGGCGAGCCGGTGATGATGCGCTTGATTTCGTGGACGAGGCGGGCCTGGGTTTTTTGGAGGCCGGCTTTGAATTTCTCGAACAGACCCATGGGAGGTTCAGGAATTGGCGGGGGCGGTTTTGGACTGGGCGCGCCGTTCGTGGGCGCGGGTGCGGAGGCGGTCGAGGAAGGCGAAGGGGATTTTGACGCCGCCGATGAGGGGTTTGCCCTTGTTCATGCCGTGGCAGTCGGAGCCGCCGGTGACGAGGAGGCCGTGTTTGTCGGCGATCATCAGGTAGTGCTCGGAGGTGGCGGTGGAGTGTTTGGTGTGAAAGCATTCGATGCCGTCCATGCCGGCCGCGACCAGTTCGGGGATGATGTCGTCGGTGCGGTTGAGGCCGGGATGAGCCATGACGGCGAGGCCGCCGGCTTCGTGGATGAGGGCGATGGCGTCGCGGGCGGAGATTTTGGATTTTGGCACCCAGGCGGGGCGGTTGCGCTTGAGGAAGCGGTCGAAGGCTTCATCGAGGGAGGAGCAGAAGCCTTCCTGAACGAGGGCGCGGCCGACGTGCGGGCGGCCCGGGGACTGGCAGTTGGCGATGGCAAAAACGGTTTCGGCGCGGAGGGGGATGCCGAGTTTGTTGAGGCGGGCGACCATTTCGCGGATGCGGTTCTGGCGGACGGATTGAAAGTGGGCGAGTTCGCGGAGGAGGCGCGGGTGGGAGGTGTCGAGGAAGTAGCCGAGGATATGGAGTTCGGTGTCGTGGAGTTCGGCGGTCAGTTCGCTGGCGGGAACGAATTCGATGCCGGCGGCAGCGCAGGCGGCGGCCATGCGGGCGCAGCCCTCGACGGTGTCGTGGTCGGTGAGGGCCATGCCTTTGAGGTTGTAGCGCACGCCGTGGCCGACGAGTTCCTCGGGCGAATAGGTGCCGTCGGAGAAATGGGTGTGAAGATGGAGGTCGGCGAACATGGCGGGTTTACTTGACGATGCGCGCCGGGCGGAGGAGTTGTGCCTTGATCTTGTCGAGGATGCCGTTGACGAACTTGCCGCTGGCT
>CAZUUP010000350.1:5015-6595 GCA_964623105.1 uncultured Akkermansia sp. | reverse complement strand
CGTCACGAAGGTGCGCCGCCCGCGGTGAGGATTGATTTCACATTTGGTGGTGTTGTTGACGAAGATGTTATCAGCCAACACGAAGTTGCGCGGCTGGTTGATCCACGAGCCGCGGCCGCCGTTACGGAAGGTGTTGCCCACGATTGTCACGTCTGCGCACGACTTTTCCACGCTGATGACCCGGGAACCGTTGGAACCGTCCACCGTGTTGCCGGTGATCGTGGCGTCGCGGCAATACTCGGCGAGGAAGAAGGCTCCCATGCGCGAGCCGGTGATGTGATTGCCGGCGAAGATGATGCCGCGGCTTTTCTGGATGTGCATCGTGTCGCCGAGCGCGCTGAGCCGGCAGCCGCGCACGATGATCTTCTCGCAGCCCACGAGGTCGAGCGCGCCCTTGCCCGGCCCGCTGCCCGCCGGGGCGTAGAGCGCGAGATGCGCCTGAAACAGATTGCCGATGAGGCGCGTCTGCGGTCCCGCATCGCTGGCGAACTTCACCGCGTGGCCGCCCAACTCCTCCGCGATGCGGATGAACTCGGGCGTGCTCTCCACCACGAAGTATTGCCGACCGCGCACGAGGTTGGATGGCAGCGTGTCGCCGAAAAAGCACACCGCATCGTGCCCGCGCGATGCCTCCGGGCCCTCGCGTCGGGGGGAAACCGGCAGCGGTTTCGCGTTGTTGAGAAACACCCGGTCATCGCCTGCCTTCATCCGCACCGGCCCGCGCACGAGATCGTGGCGGAAATACCGGGCGGCCAGCGCGCGCTCGGCGTCGCCGTAGTCCTCGGGCCAGACCATGATCTGCCACAAGTAGCCGTAGTCCCACATGAACTTCCCGCTGCGCTCCAGCGTGCAGTTCTCCGCCGTCACGTTGCGCGCAAACGTCTCCACCTCGCGCTCACTGCCTTTCCGCTCCGCGCCCAACACGGTGATGACCGCCCCCGCCAATCCCTCGGACGTGATGTCGCGAAAGGTCAGATTCTCCGTGCGTCCGCCCGGCGTCGTGCTGATGAGAATCGCCCGCGTGTTTGCATTCGGCTCCCACGAGTTTTCCGCCCTGGCCGGGTCGAAAACGTGGCCGGTGAAATGCCCGCCGAACCACCGGAAATCGCTCACATTCGTCCCTGCAAACAAGACCACCCGCGCCTTGTCTCCAAGCGTCTTGGGCAGACGAAACCGCGCGCCGTAGGCCGAAATTGTGGTGCCCGAAGCGATCGGCAGCGGCGTAGCGCCATCCAGGGCGTAGTCGCCCGGCGGAATCGTGACCACGCTGCCATGCCCCGCGCCCGCGGCGAGTATGCCGGCGATCCTGCCTGAGTCGGCGGCGGACGTCGCTGTAACCGCCAGGGCGAGCGAGGTGATGACCTGGAGCAGGAGGCGCGGCAGCCCGCTGAGGCCCGCTGGCACCGAAGCGGTGCCGCGGGCAAGCTTGCCGGACATGGTAAACGACCGACGAATCATAAGTCGCGCCCAACTCTGCCAAAAGCCCGGTCTGGCGCGAGCAAATGCTTGGGCAATTGCGGCATCGGACTCGCTGATCATTTTGGAGGCATGGCGGATGACGGCGATGGCGGGAATTGGTT
>CAZUUP010000350.1:0-4915 GCA_964623105.1 uncultured Akkermansia sp. | reverse complement strand
GAACGAGCCTTCTTGGCGTCGGCAGCCACCGGAACGGGCGGGGAAGGCGGGGCTACTGATAACGCAGGGTCGTGGTGGCGGTGCAATCGCGGTCGGCGACGAAGCGCAACCAACGCGCGTGGAAAGCGGAGGGAAAGGCATGTTCCACGGGTTTTTCCGGGACGAGGTCGAAGGATTGGTGGGTGATCCAGAGGCCTTCGCCGGTGAGGTCCACCTCGATCCGTATTCGCGCGGGCGCGCTGGCAGTCAACGTGAGGTGGCGCTGGTCGTAGCCCCAAAGGAGGTACGGGTCACTGGGTTGGCCGGCGGTCACGGCGGTGTTGTGCCATGGGCCGCCGGTGCCAGCGGGTTTGCCGAGCTTCCACAGGTCGTCAATGGCGCCGGCCCAGACGGCGGCCCTGCCGTCGTCGCTGCGGAGGATGTGTTGGTTCGCCGGGGCGTCGGGGCGGAGACCGGTGAGGATGAGCAGGCCGCGGTAGGAGCAATAGTCCATGAGCCGGAGACGGTGGGTGGCCACGGGACGGATTTTCGCGAAGCCGTCGGCGTTCTCGGCGGGCAGTTCGTAGAAGGTGCCGTGGGCGCTGAAGACATCGCGCTCGGTGGCGACTTCGCGGCAGATGCGGAGCAGGCCGGCGCGGGTGGGTTCGTCGTAGGCCGGGTCGGTTTTCGGCAGGCGCCAGCGACGGCCGCGGTCATCCACGACGAGCACGCTGGCGGTGTCCACGGTAATAACGTCGCGCGGGATGGCGACCCGGTTTTTCACGTAAGTGTGGGCGGCGGGGTCGCTCGCGGCGCGGAGTTGCGGGGTGGCGTCCAGTTCGTAGTAGCCGGCGTCGGTGGCGTTGGTGCCGGTCACAGTCATGGCGGCGAGATGCAGGGTGCGCTTGTTGTCGCCGCGGGCGCGGACGAGGCCGGCGAGGTGCGGGCCGGTGTCGGCCAGGGCGGCAAGCCCGCCAAACATGGCGTCGGATTGCGCGGGGCGCGGGTCGGGATTGCTGAAGGTGAAATGAACGGTCGCAGCCGCACAGGCGGTGTCGGCTTTAATGCGCACCCATTCGGCGCGGGCGTCGGCGGGGACTTCGAACCATGAGGATTCACCGGCCGGGACGGTGATGGTGCGGAGGGGTTGCCACTGACCGCGGCCGTTCACGTCTAGTTCGAGAGAGAAGCTGGCCGGCGCTTTGCCTCCGTTGACGAAGTGTGCGGAACGGCGCTGCCAACCGCTGAACAGGAAGGGATCGGAGATTTCACCGGCCTTGACCGCGTCGCGCAGCCAGACAGCGCCGCTGGCGAGCGTGGGACCGAGTTGGTCGGGAGTCGCAGGTTCGGTGAACCAGAGATTCGATTGCGACTGGCCGGGGCCCTCGATGCCGCCCTTGACCTTGCGTTTGTTGAGGAACTCGGATTTGGCAGAGTCGTCGCAGCCGAAGACGAGGCGGTCGTTCCAGCGGCAGAAATCGCCGATGACTTTCAAGTAGGCCGAGCGCGGGCGGATGCCGGCGGTGTTCGCGGCGCTGAAGGTCTTGGGGAAACGCCAGAACATCCCGTGCATCGTCATGAGCAGGTCGCGTTCGCCAACCTCGCGGATGCGCGGCCACTCGGTGTTCCAGCCGTGTGCGCCGTCGTAGCTGTGGCTGGCCTTGGGCAGGCGGAAGGCGCGCCACTGGCCGCCATCGAGCAGCATGAGGATGAGCGAGCGATGATCCCAGCCGATGCTCCAGACGGGATCGGTGTCGGGCTTGGCATTGCCATAGATGCCACCGGGACCGGTGACTTCGGTGAACTGGTTGCGGCGCACGACGGTCCACGCGTCGGCCTTGCCATCCCACGTCGCGAGCACGCCGCTGGGCACGGTGGGATTGGACAAAGCCTCCTTCGCGTGATCGCCGTTGTTCGCGTAGATGATGCGACCGAAGCCCGAGTACAGACCTTTGCCATGATAGCCGGGCAAGTCGGAGTGGCGGCCCGTCTTCTTCTGCTCGTCCGCCCACAATTCAGTGACGGCGAGTGTTTTCACATCCACTTCGTAGAGACCTTCCTCCATCGTGGCGGAGTATATTTTCCCCGCTGGGTCGGTGAGATGCCGGGCATTGCCGGTGGGGCGACCGAACATTTGGGAGTAGGGAATGACGCGGACTTTTCCCTGGGCATCGACGACGTACGGCCCGATGAAAAGTTGCTGCGATTCGCGATGAATCATGCGGTTGGCTGGGGTGCCGCCGATGCTCTCGGGGCGGATGATCTGCTCCAGCGCGGGCGTGATTTCGTAGAGCTTGTCCGACGAACCGCTCGGTTTATGCGGCGCATAAGTCACGACCCATAAGCGCCCCGCCCACGGCACGACGGCACCGGTGCCGCACTCGCCCTCGTTGTTGAACATGGCGAGGCGGGGGTAGATGCCGGAGAGGCTGCGGGGTTCGGCGGCCGGAGTCGGAACTCGCCCGGCGAAGGTGAGCACGAGCATCACAACGACCCATAGCAGAGAATTTGGGCGGCGCTTCGGCGGCGCTGCAACGGGGGTGGAGGAAACGGTGGGAGGGAGCATGTTTGCCGCAACGGTTCAGGGATTTGCACATCGCCGCACATACAGGTTGTGGCAAAAGCCGCCGTACGCGGCAAGCAACCCCACATATTGTGGGTGGTCCGAAAACGATGCACATGACCAGCACATAAGAAATCAGGCCCAAAAAGGAAGATACTTTGCGTGTTTTTTGGAACGGCTGTCCGGGGAATGGTGCTTGAGCAGTCCGAGTCGGATCGTTTCAGCGATGATTCGTGAGACAATCGGATAATTATCGGGGGCGATACCCAACCGTTTGCGCAAGGTCGCGTTGGTCATTTGTCGATGCGACACGGTCTCGAGGCAGGCGTGGAGGTAGCACGCACGGGTCTTGTCCTCGCTGTCCATGGCGGAGAAGGGTTTATGGGCAAACAGGACGGCTCTGGTGTGTCCGGGCGGAACCTGGAAGTGCGGGGCGGGCAGTTGGTGGAATTCAACTTCGAAGGCGACCTTGTCGATTCCGCTGCCACCCTCCTCGCAGATTCCGAGCCGGCGCATCAAGGCCGCCGTCGCTTCATTACGGGACCGCGGCGGGGCATCCAAAAAGCGCAACGGATCAATCAATGGTTCGCCCGGATTGGTGATTTCAATGCGGTCACTGAAAATCTCAACCAGTGGTCCCTCGCCCGTCACCTGCAGTTCCTGATGAATCAACGCGTTGGCGACCAGTTCGCGAATCGCCAGCAAAGGATACATCGGTGTTTCCTTACGGAGCGCGTCGTCCAGCACTTCATTTCGCGGCAGCCGGGCGTCGAGGTGATGGATCAATCCTTCAAATCCGTTTGCGTATCCCTTGTTGCCGGGTTGCTCGCGCAACCGCCGAACGCGGTCGGTTCCGGCGTATTCGATGACGCGCACCGCCTTGCGAGACAAACTTGGGAAATCCGCCAATCGTTTGGCGAACAGCAGCGCCCCAAGATTGGTGATGCCGACATGGTCCCCACTTTGGCGGACCAACAGCCTTTCCTGCTCCATCCTCTCGACGATGGCTGCGGAGCCTGCCGCCGGAGCCGCCTTGGTCAAATCAAACAGACTGGAGTGATCCAAGAGGCGCAACGCATCTTCGGTGAAAACGCGATCCATGGCCATTTCGGACTCGAAGGGGACCCGGGAACAGCGAAGCCAAAGGCTCCGCTCCTTTTCGGGAAAATCGCGGAGCTTTTTCTTATACGACCCAACGCGAATCCACTCAAAATCCTTGAATCGCACCGGCGTGTGCTGGGCCGCTGGCACGACCATGAGGACTATCGGATGCTCTCCAGCCAGGAATTCGTGGATTCGGAAATCAATCCGAGGAGTAAGGTGACATGAGAGCCAGGCCTCCAAGGCCTCATTTCCAACCTTGGTCTGGTGCGGTCGAAAGGAAGTACCGACAACCTTGCTGGTTCCGTCTTCAATTCCCCACACGAGGTAGGCTTGCTCCTTGCCATGAAGCGCGGCTCCATTGGCCAGTGCTGAGAGATACTCCCCTATCTCCTCCTCGCGGGCCTGGTTGTGCTTAAACTCCAGCCACTCGCTCTCCCGGGAGAGGGCGAGCAATCGAGTAAGCAGGGATTGAAGTTCGGGGCTTGTCATTGACGGGCTTTAGAAATATCCAACCCCATCCTGATCTGCGTCCCGTCTCTCGCGGCATCTGCTTTCAACCCGAGTAACACCCTTCATAACGCGGAAGGCGATAAACTGGAGCATTTTTACGCTCGCACGCCGAACCGAAACTGCAATCATTCCCAAGTGGATCAAATGCAGCTTTGATGCCGATGCAGGCGATATTTACGCGAACCAGTTCGCTCCGGAGTTCGCGGGGAATGAAACGCATAATGAGTTTTCTAAAGTGTCAGTTTAGAAAACTCAAACCTAGAAATACCCGGCTTTCTTCCGATCCTCCATCGCGGCCTCGCTGGCCTTGTCGTCGGCGCGGGTGCCTCGCTCGGTCACGCGGGCGGCGGCGATTTCACGGATGATGTCGGCAACGTTGGCGGCCGGACTGTCGATCATACCGGTGCTGATCATGTCGGCGATGGTGCGGACGCGGCAGACCATCTTCCGCGCCGGTTCCTTCGAGGTGGGACGCGCGCCGGCGTAGGGGTCGGGCCGGGCGGGGTCGGTGTGCGGCGGCGGGACGGGAAGCCACTGGCCGGCGCGGCGGAAGCATTCGCGCTCGTGGCTGAAGTAGATGTTCGGCACTTCGAGCTTTTCGCGCTGGATGTATTCCCACACGTCCATCTCGGTCCAGTTGGAGAGCGGGAAGACGCGCATGTTTTCACCCTGGTTGAGGCGGGCATTGTAGAGGTTCCAGATTTCGGGGCGCTGGTTTTTCGGATCCCACTGGCCGAAGGCGTCGCGGAAGCTGAAGAA
>CAZUUP010000349.1:0-6604 GCA_964623105.1 uncultured Akkermansia sp. | reverse complement strand
CCGCCGGTTCGGCCGGAATTCCCGACGTCCTGCGAATCCGCCCGCACCGAAGCCAGTTCCTTTCCGCTGTCCGCGAGTTCTCCAAAAAGAAAACGCCGCGGGTTTTGACCGCGGCGCGCGCAAGAAAGGGAACCGGCCACCAACGCTAGAGCGTTTCCATGAAATAGGTAGCGTCGCTGGCGACTGTTATCCCCTCACCCCGTCCCTCACTCCATCTGATGGGGAGAGGGTGGCCGAAGGCCGGGCGAGGTGTTGGTGGGCGTGCTCATCGCTATGACATGGATGGAACCGCTCTAAATCTTCCAGCCTTCGCGATATTTGTGCTGGATGAATTGATCGGCCTCGGGGCAGCCGACCGCTTTGAGGTTGGGGGCGTCCCAGACCAGTTTTTTGCCCACGCGGAAGGCGACATTGCCGAGCAGGGCCGCCTCGCTCAGCGGGCCCGCGTAGGCGAAATCGGAGGACGAACGCCCGCCGGTTTTGATGGCTTTGATCCATTCCTCGTGATGCCCGATGGAGTCCGGGATGGTCGGCTTGGGCGGAGCGAATGCGGCGAACTTCGCCTCGGGCAACAGGACGCGGCGGCCGTAATCCACCAGCAGGCTCCCCTGATCGCCAACGAAGAGCACTCCGCTCCGCCACTTGTCCAGCACCTCGGCGGGAAGCTTGCCGACCGGCCGATACTTGCCCTGATACCAGGTCAGGCTGACGGGCGGCTTGGTGCCACGCGCGGGGTAGGTGTAGTGAACCTTGAGGTCGATGGGAACAATCTCGGGATCCACCTTGGGACCTTCCGCCTCGATGGTGGAGGGATATTTGAGATCGAGCGCCCAATGCGCGACGTCGGAGAAATGGCACCAGAAATCGGCCAGCGTGCCGCTCCCGAACGCCCAGAAATGCCGCCAGTGGAACGGAACGTATTCGGGTTGGTACGGACGGTATTGGATGGGACCAAGCCACAGATCGTAATCCGGGTGCGTGGGCGGCGGCGGCGGGTTCGGAGTGAGGGTTTTGTTGCCGTAGATGGCGGAGGACCAGACATGCACTTCGGCCACGTTGCCAATCGCGCCGGACTGGACGATTTCCACGACGCGCCGGTAGTTGCTGCCGGCGTGAATCTGGTTGCCCATCTGGGTGATGCGCCTGGTTTCGCGGGCCGTGTCGGTCATGATGCGCACCTCGGAAACCGTGCGGGCCAGCGGCTTTTCACAATAAACATGCCGGCCGCTGCGAAGGGCGCCAACAACGCAGACAGCGTGGGTGTGGTCCGGGGTGCTGACCACAACCGCGTCGATATCCTTCTGTTCCAGCAACCGCCGGAAGTCGCGATAGCGTTTTGCCTCCGGAAACTTGTCACCGACCGTCTTGAGGTTGTTCTCATCCACATCGCACAGGGCGACGATGTTCTCACCCTTGACCCCGGCAAGATTGCCGGCTCCGCGCCCGGTGATGCCGATGACGGCGACGTTCAGCTTGCTGTTGGGCGAGGTTCCCTGTTGGGCGCGCAGAATTGCCGGGGCGGCGGCAAAACTGGCGGCCAGGGCGGACTTTTGAAGAAAAACGCGGCGGCGCATGGGTGTGTTCATAGTAAGGTGGATGTCAGGCAACTGGTTCTAGCCGACGCCAGCGGCGGCGGACAATTCATTCCGCCCGCAGTCGAACGCACCCGCTGGATTGACTCGAACGCCCGCACCGGCGCTGGCGTCTGAAATTACTGGCAAATGCGGGTGACGTGGGTGAGTGTCTGTCCCGTCAGCCCATCGGTTAATCAGATTAAATTTATGCGTGGTTTTTCACTGGTCCTGGCCCTGCTGATTCTGGCGGCGGATTCGCGCGGCGGCGTGCCTTTTACTCGGGGTCAGGCCGACCGTGTCACGGCCACCGTCGGCCGGTTGCTCGAACAGGCGCATTACCGGCAGGCGACGCTGGACGAGGAGATAGGACGCAACCATTTGAAGAACTATCTGGATGCGCTGGATTACAACCACCTGATCTTTTTGCAGCCGGACGTGGACGGCTTCCAGCGTCGTTATGGAAAAACGCTGCATGAACTGGTCCGGTCGGGCAACTCGGCGCCCGCCTTTGATATTTTCAACGTTTACCTCCAGCGCCTCAAGGAGCGGAGCGACCTCGTGCAGAAGATCCTCAAGGAGGAAATGACCTTCGACGCCGACGAGAAGTATCTGCCCGTCCGCAACAAGCTCCCGTGGCCGAAGGATGAAAAGGACAGCGAACAGTTGTGGCGCGCGCGCCTGAAGTTCGAGTTGCTGGCCGACCGGCTGTCGAAGGACAAGGCGGCGGCGGACCTGAAGAATGTCACCGAAGAACGCCTCAAGGTGATTTCCAAGCGCTACGCACGGTTGCTCAAGACGATGAAGGAATACGACCTGACGGAAATCCTCGAGGTTTACCTCACCGCCCTTTCGCACTGCTACGACCCCCACTCGGATTACATGAGCCCGATCGAGGCCACCAACTTCGACATCAACAACGTGAAGCTGTCCCTCAGCGGCATCGGCGCGGTGCTCCAGTTCGACGACGGCTACACACGCATCCGCAGCATCGTGCCCGGTGGACCGGCGGACATGAGCAAGCAGATCAAGCCCAACGACCGCATCATTGCCGTCGCCCAGGGTGCCGCCGAACCCGTGGACACGGTGGATATGAAGCTCAACAAGGTCGTCGAGATGATTCGCGGCCCGCGCAACACCGAGGTCCGGTTGACCGTGATCCCGGCCACCTCGGTGGACGGCTCCGAACGCAAGGTGGTGCGGATCATCCGCGACGAAATCAAACTCACCGAGCAGAAGGCCAAAGCGGTGCTGATGGAACGCACCGATGCCGCCGGCGCAACCGAGCGCTGGGGTGTCGTGACCCTGCCCCAGTTCTACGAACACTGCGCCGCCGACGTCGCGGTCCTGGTGCAAAGGATGAAAAAAGAAGGCGTCAAGGGGCTCGTGCTCGACCTCCGGCGCAACGGCGGCGGGATGCTCAGCGAAGCAGTGGACCTCGCCGGTCTGTTCTTCAAGAAAGGGCCGGTCGTGCAGGTGAAGGATCACCGCAACCGCACGCAAATCCTTTCGGATACCGACACCAAAGTGGTTTACGAAGGGCCGTTGGTCGTGGCGGTGAGCCATCTGAGCGCCTCGGCATCCGAGATCGTGGCCGCGGCGCTCCAGGACTACGGCCGGGCCGTCGTCGTGGGCGACAAATCCACCCACGGCAAAGGCACGGTGCAGACGCTGATGCCGCTGAGCCAGTTCATCAATCCGTCCCTGATTCCGGACCCGGGCAAATTGAAGTTTACCATCTCGAAATTTTACCGGGTCGAGGGGGGCACCACGCAGAAGGAAGGTGTCGTGCCGGACGTCATCCTGCCCTCGGTGTTCGACTGGATGGAACTGGGCGAAGCCAGCCTCCCAAACTGCCTCGAGGCCGACCGCGTGGCCGCCGTGCCCCACGAGCGCCTCAACCTCGTGCAGTCCAATCTCGCCGAACTGCGCAAGCGCTCCGCCGACCGGCTGCGCACCAACGTGGATTTCTCCTACATCCTGCAGGATATCGAGACGGTAAAAAAACAGCGGGAGGACAAGAGCGTATCCTTGAGCGAGACCAGGCGCCGGATGGAAAAGGATGAGCAGAAGGCCAAACTCGAGGCCCGGAAAAAGGAACGGGCGCAGCGTCCGCCGCCGGATTACAAGCTGTTCGAGGTCACGCTCGAGACCGCCGAAAAGAACAAGCCCCTGCCGCCACCCATCGCCAAAAAAGCCAAAGAGGAGAAGCCCGTCGAGGTCGTGGGCGCGCCCGCTCTGCCGGACGCCGACGACACCAGCGCGGAGGCGGAAGTGTCGCTGGACGCTTACCTGGAGGAGTCGCTCAAGGTGCTGGTTGACCACGCGCGCATTCTGGCCGGCGGCAAAAACCTCCAAGCCGGCCCGTTGGCACGCTAAGCGTCCCGCAGCCCGGCTGGCTGCCAGCGGCTTGATGCCGGAACACGTCGATGGAAATCGCCGTCTTCATCCTGCTCGCCGCCGCGTTGGCCGCAATCCCGGCCAGCTTCTTGCTTTTTCCCCGAAGCCGGTTCCCGCGTTGGTTGACGGTAACGGCGCTGACCGGGGTGATCCTTTTCTGCGGCTTCGGCTTCCTCGCAAGTTTCGAGTTTTCCGAGCGGGCGCAACGCTGGCCATGGCAGGCCGGATATGCCGCGGTGGCGTTGGCGTGTGGCGCCGGAATCCGCCGCCTCCTGCGGAACGGAGCAAAGGGAGGCCCCGGGGCAAATTGACTGCGTCTCGACAACCCCGGTGCCCATTGCGTCGCAGCATCAGCGCCGCGGCTGGTCGCCCACAATGTTGAGCTGGAGCACGCCGAAGGGCGAATGCCGCACACCCACCTCTTCGAAACCAACCGGAATGGGAACAAATTTTCCCAACCCGACCGGCACCGGCACCCGCGCCAAGGCGGCGAACAGAGATTCCCCGCTCAGCAAATCGTAAGTCGTGTAAACGACGACATACCTCGCCCGCGGATCGTCGATGAGCACCGAGCCCTCGACCTTGATGCGCAGGACATTCCACGAGGCTGACGCCGTTTCGACCAACCCCGATCGTCCCACGCGAAAATCCGCCGGATCGCTTTGGCGAAGCACCCGGAACCGTCCGTCCAACACTGCCAACTGTGGGAAAAAGATGTGCGCCGCATATTCATCCTGACCAAGCGCAAAGCTTTTGATCAGGAGTCGATAGTGGGTCGATCGCTCCGGCAGGGCGAAGGCTTTGAAGAAGCTCTTGCCGGTCGGAAACTCGAAGGCGGGCGATGCCTCATCGATCTTGAAATTGGCAACCCCCGCCGGCGGGAACGGATCGTACTTGAATTCGGCCACCGACCGGCAGCACGGAGCGGACGCTTTCAGGCTGTCCACCGCCTTTTTATAACGCACCACGCAGGAAGCCGTGAGCAATGCAACCAGACACAGGGGAATTATTCGCAACATAACCGCCTCACATGGCGACTCGGCTCTGCCGCCCTTCCCGCGGAATACCGCGTCGGCGAAATTTGGAACTCAGAAGTCGGCTGAGCACGCCCGTCACTTTGTGCGACCGCGCGTGGCACGCTCAAGGGTAAACGGGCGGGAAGCGCCGGGGCGTGAAACTCCACCGCGGCGCGAAGTCGAGTTGCAATGCGCGACGCAGATTCGCCGGGGCGCGCATTTTCGGCCCATGACCGGTCGCCGGAAGTTGAGTTCCGCCCGGGTAGCAGGCATGGTGCGGCATCATGCACCAGTCAATCCGCGCCTCCCGATACCGAGCCTGGCGAAAAGGCCGCTCGCGCCGCGCAGGACTCGATTGGGAGAGTCACGCTTGCCCGGCCAGCCAGCGTGAAACATGCAGACGGGAAACTCCCGGCCGGCGTCTGCAAAATGTCCCAGACACCGCAGGCCGGGCGCCCACTGCCCGTGGCGACGCAAGACCGCCCGAACTAATCCGGCACTGCCATTCCTCGCGCTGATACTTATGCCCATCCAGCTCGTCACCGAACTCAACGAATCCGACCGCCGCCTCGTCGCGCGAGCCAGCGACGGTTTCGTGCCCCGGCGGGTGTTTGACCTGCACGCGCACCTCTTCCACACGCGCCATTTTGCCGCCGCGAGGCGCCCGGAATTCCTCCCGGCGGACACGGGCTTCGGTCAGGCGCAGTGGGAGGAGGCGCTGCAACGCTGGCTGCCCGGTCGGGAGTTGCACGGACTCTTTTTTGGATTTCCCAGCGCTGGCAATGATCGCGTCGGGGAAAATCGTTTCGTCGCGGAGCAAGTAGCATTGTTTGGCCAGGGGAGTACATCGCGGGGGCTGATGCTCGTGTCGCCAGAGGATGATCCCGGGAGGGTGCGCGAGACGCTGCGCGAACGCGGGTTCATCGGCATCAAACCTTACCGGCTATATGCCCCGTTCACGGACACAACGCAGGTGCGGATCGAGGATTTCGCGCCCGACTGGATGTGGGCACTCTGTGACGAGATCGGCGGCGTGCTGATGCTGCACATCATGCGCAGCGCGGGCATCGCTGACGCGGAGAATTTGCAATCCATCGAGCGGCTTTGTACGAAACACCCGCGCTGCACACTGGTGCTGGCGCACATCGCACGATCATTCAGCTACCGCAACGCGCTCGAGGGACTGCCAAAGATCGCCCCGCTGCCGAACGTGGTGCTGGACAATTCGGCGGTGACCGAGACAGAGGCCATGCGCTGCGCGCTCGATCTGCTGGGGCCGCAGCGGGTGTGTTTCGGCAGCGACTACCCGGTGAGCGAGTTCCGCGCGAAGTGCTACTCCATGGGGGACGGCTTCACCTGGGTGTATGCGGATGGCGACGGCTTCCGCTCGCAGGCAGTGACATCGTTTGACTCGCACACACTCATCGGCGTCGAGTCGCTGCTTTGTCTGCGGGAGGCGTTCGCCGCCGGCGGTTTCAATGCGGCGGATGCCGAGGATGTCTTTTGGAACAATGCGCTCCGAATTCTCGGTTCGCATCTGCCGCCGGAAATGCACCCGGCGACCGGGCGCGGCCCCGAACTGTGGTCCCGGGCGAAGGCGAGGATTTCCTGCGGCAC
>CAZUUP010000348.1:0-6608 GCA_964623105.1 uncultured Akkermansia sp. | reverse complement strand
GAACGAGATCGTTGGGATTTATCCTGTAAACCTTCCCGGACGACCCCGACCCATTGTTGTTATTGTTGAACCCCTGGAAATCGGCCCCCGAAAGGGTCACGGCCAAGAGACACAAACCCATAATAATCGTTTTCATGGCAAAGGTGTGATCGAAAGTTTAACTCTACCCAATATCGACCCCGTAAAATAAGAGTGGGGCGTCTCGCGACGCCCCAACCGATCTAAGGCCAACCAATCGATTAAAACGCCGCCGAAGCCTGCACCCCGAATTGATGATTGCGGAAGGTCGCAGCAATCGGAGTCGGCAGTGTGCCGGTTGCAGCGTTGTCGCGATACATATGGAAGGCTCCGACAGTCACCCGACGCGTAACCTTGTAGTCCACACCGTATTTGAGA
Organism: uncultured Akkermansia sp.; assembly: GCA_964623105.1. Classification (GTDB taxonomy): domain Bacteria; phylum Verrucomicrobiota; class Verrucomicrobiia; order Limisphaerales; family BJHT01; genus BJHT01. The sequence continues at coordinate 6,212 of CAZUUP010000348.1, read as the reverse complement.
CTGTAGTAATCGTCCACACGATTACCACCAGTGTACTCGGTGTTGTAGAAACCGCCACGGAAATACAGCGAAAGCTTTCGAAGAATGTCCTGACGAATTTCAGCCGTGAAGCCGGTTGAAGTTGCGTTCTGACCAACGTTCTGAATGGCAACATTTTGCGCACGGGAAGCATCCAGCGAGATCGTGGTGCTTTCACGCGGTTTGTAAGTTGCCCCAATCGAGAAGATCGGCAGAACCTGGTCACTGCGCCCACCACCAATTTGGCGAACTTCCACACCGCCAGTGGCCCGGAACTGGAGCTTCTCCGCGGCCGCATACCCAACCCGGAGCAATCCGCGCTCATACGTCTGACTCGGCAGCGGTCCGCTCAGGTCGGCATAGCCAAAAGTGACACCGGCACTGGTTGTAATCTTTTCGGTTGCCTTGTAGTTCAGCCAGTTATCGTTGCTATATTCCTTGTAACTGACGAGACCCGCCGTCGGAAAATCAAACACATTCAGCCCGCCATTGACCTCGAATGAGGTCTTGTCGCTGAAATCATACTTGGACAGCAACCGCGTCACAAAGGTGTCCTGCTCCAACCGAGTCGGCGCCACGGCACCTGGAACGCCGGCTGCAACGCCAATCGCACTGTCCGAAACCCGGCTGAAACTTTGAGAAATGCCGACTGTCAGGCGGGTAAAGGTCTTCTCAATCCGGAACCGTGCATCATGGTTGATTGCATCGTTGTTGCCGTTTTCCTTGAAGAACTGGAAGGTCGGCGTGTAGTCCAACTGCGAATACGCGTGACCAATTTCGCCGTACCGAACCTGCATTCCGGGCGTCACCGAGGTGATGACATCGCGCGTCCTGACATTCGACGGCGCGAGGAAAATGTTGTCGTCATAGACGCTTTGCACGAACAACGAAGCATTGAAGTCCAGCGGCCCAAGATTCGCCAACGCCGGCAAACCGTCGCCATCCTGCGCAAAACCGAAGGGGGTCAACGCCGGAATCGCAACCGTGGCGGCAACTGCTTTTTTCAAGAACGACGATTTCTGGACTTTTTTCATACAGGCGTTTGGTTTGTTTTTCTCTGGTTTCAGCAATCTCTGATTTTAACTTGTTTCGCAACCGACGGACCGCGGGCGACGAATCGGCTTTCCAGACGGTCCGTTGCTGAACGAATTCATCCGATTTCCTCCGACCCTGCCATTTTTCCGCGACTCAGGTCAACCGGAATTTCCGAAAATTTTTTGCCTCCACTCCCCCCAAGCCACAGCACTTTCCACTTCCCTCACCCCCGGCCCCGGTTACTCTCCCCGCCCTCATGGTCAACCTCGCCGCCCTCAACCCCGAACAACGCCAGGCCGCCGAGACCATCCGAGGGCCCGTCCTCATCCTCGCCGGCGCCGGCACCGGCAAGACCCGCGTCATCACCTTCCGCATCGCCCACATGGTCAGCCGTGGCGTGCGCCCCGGCAACATCCTCGCCGTCACGTTCACCAACAAGGCCGCCCGCGAGATGCACGAGCGCGTCACCAAACTCCTCCCCACCCCCCCGCGCCCCGCCGATGGAGAAAAGCCCGACCGTCCCACCATCTGCACCTTCCACTCCCTCTGCGTCCGAATCCTCCGCGGCTATATCGACCGCCTCGGTTACAAGAAAAACTTCGTCATCTACGACGAGTCCGAGCAACTCGCCGCCGTCAAAAAAATCCTCAGCCACATCTCCGCCAAGGGCGAGAAAACCGACCCCCACGCCATCCTCTCCCTCCTCAGCCGCTACAAAAACACCGGCAGCGCCGGCCTCTTCGCCGACCCCAGCGTCGCCGCCCTCGCCGAGCACGTCCGCAAACGCTACGAATCCGCCCTCCGCGCCTGCAACGCCGTCGATTTCGACGACCTCATCCTCCTCACGCTGCGCCTCTTCCACGAGCACCCCGACGTCCTCGAAGCCTGCCGCGCCAAATATCGCTACGTCATGGTGGACGAATATCAGGACACCAACGCCTCCCAGTTCCAGCTCGTCCATTTCCTCACCCGCGAGCATCGCAACCTCTGCGTCGTCGGCGACGACGACCAGAGCATCTACGGCTGGCGCGGCGCGGAAATCGCCAACCTCCTCAACCTCGAACAGCACTTTCCCGAGGTGAAAATCGTCAAGCTCGAACAAAACTACCGCTCCACCAACACCATCCTCAAAGCCGCCAACGCCGTCATCAAGAACAACGCCCGCCGCCGCGGCAAACAGCTCTGGTCCGCCAACGGCACCGGCGAACTCATCAGCCTCCACGTCTTCCCCGACGACGAAGCCGAGGCCCGCACCATCGCCGAGGAAATCGAATACCACCGCCTCGGCCACAAGATTCCCTGGGGCGACCACGCCATCCTCTTCCGCACCAACCAGCAGTCCCGCCCCATCGAAACCGAGCTCCGCAAAGCCGGCATCCGCTACCACCTCATCGGCGGCCAGAGCTACTTCGACCGCCGCGAAGTCCGCGATTTCATCGCCTACCTCAAGATGCTCGTGAATCCCCACGACGACATGAGCCTCCTGCGCATCGCCAACGTCCCCGCCCGCGGCCTCAGCGACGTCACCATGGAACGCCTCCTCGCTGCCAGCCAGGAACGCCACTGCTCCGTCTTCACCGCCATGCGCCACACCGACGTTCAGGATCAACTGCAAAGCCGCACCCGCGACAGCCTCCTCGCCTTCCTCGAATTCATCGACCGCACCCGCACCCAGCTCGAAACCGACCCCGGCATCTCCCTCCAAACCTGGGCCGAGAAATTCCTCGAAGAAACCGGCTACCTCGCCGACCTCCGCCGCTCCGAGAAAAACGTCGAAGTCGCCGAAAACCGCGCCCAAAACCTCAAAGACCTCCTCGTCCAGCTCGGCAACCAAGCCCCCATCACCGCCAAGCCCGCCGAACGCATCGCCAGCTTCCTCGACGACCTCAGCCTCGGCGAAGACCGCACCGAGGAAAAAGAAGCCGGCGACGCCGTGACCCTCATCACCATGCACAGTTGCAAGGGACTCGAGTTCCCCCACGTCTTCATCGTCGGCCTCGAGGACGGCCTCCTGCCCCACACCCGCTCCAAGACCGAAGGCACCCTCGACGAAGAGCGCCGCCTCTTCTACGTCGCCATCACTCGCGCCCAGAAAACCCTCAGCATCACCCACTGCCAGGGCCGCAAAAAATACGGCCAGCTTCTCCCCTGCCATCCCTCCCAATTCCTCCACGAACTCCCCGAAGACCTCGTCGAGTGGTCCCACGAAAAAGCCAAGAAACCCGTTCCCCCCTCCGCCGGCAAAAGCCTCTTCGACAGCCTCCGCGCCGTCGTCGGCGAAGCCGACGAGCCAACCCCAGCCTGAAACCCGGGGCGGATTGCCGGAAGTTCCAAGCTCAAAGCTCAAAGCTCAAAGAAAGCACCAACCGCCAATCACCAATTACGGCAGGCAAATAACCATCGTCTTTGCGTCTTTTTGCGTTTTTTGCGGCAATGCCTTCTCCGTGTCCGGATTGGACCTTGTCCCTTGGCGTTTCCCTTGAGCTTTGAGCTTTATCCTTGGACCTTTTCCCCATCCTCCGCCCCCCGCAAAAACCTCCCCACCCTCCTCACCCCGCGCACCACCACGATCCCCGCCAACACCGCCAGCAGCACCCCGACCTCCTCCCCCGGCTTCTGCACCGACTCCGGCAAATACTTGAACCACGGCATCTGCACCAGCGGCTGATTCAGCCAGCCCACCGCGGGATGGTAGTTGAAAAACTCCGTCACAAAAATCTGCGCCACAAACAAAAACCACACGAACACCAGCGCCCCCAACGCCCCCACCCGCGCCCCCCACGACCCCGTCCGCGCGATCACCTCCACCAGTTTCGGCCACGTCCGCCGCTCCCCCACCCGCACCAACTCCAACCGCTCCAAGATTGCCCGCTCATTCCCCGCCAATTCCCCCGGCGAAACCCACCCGTCCCGCAACCCCCGCAAAATCCCCCGCGCATACAGCCGCGCCGCCAACACCCGCAACAGCACATACGCCGGAAACACCACCAGCCCCGCCGTGAAGAAATACCGCCCCAAAATTTCCGCCACCTTCACCTTCGCCAGCTCGGGCGCCAGCGCCGCCACCTCCGCCGCCTGCTCCGGATTCATCTGCGGGAAAAACATCGGCAACGTCTTCAGCATCCCCACCGGCACCGACAACGCCGCATAAAACCCCGCCAGCACCAAACACCCCAGCCAACTCCGCAGCGCCAGCCGCGCAATCAGTCCGAAATCATAAAACGCCCGCCACTCCCCCGTCACCGCCTGCCGCGCCTGCGCCAACGGCACATACAACATCGCCGCGATGAACAGCCCGATCCCCGTCACCCCGAGCAGCGGCCCCACCTCGAAATGCTCATACCCCTTGCTGAACGAATTATTCCACCCGTCATACCACGCGAACCACCACAACAAACACCCCGGCAACGTGAACAACCACACATTCAAAATCCCCCGCATCCCCAGCCGGAAATTCACCGCCAACGACCCAAACGTCACCCGCCAAAACCTCTTCATCCGCCCGCCCCGCGCCCCTTTCGCCCCGCCCCGCCACATCTCCCGCGCGTCCTGATCGACAAACCAATTCGGCCACCGCACCTGCCCCCGCGTCTCCGCCCGCGCCGCCAGAAACTCCGTGAAACTCCCGTGCCCCGCGCCCCCGCGCGCCCACCACACCTTCCACGCCGCCCGCTGCGCCACCCGATAACTCCACCCGATCACCACGATCGCCCCCGTCAAACCCTGCGTCCCCAGCACACCCACGAAATACTTCACCGCACCCCAAAACCACCGCCCCACCCGCGACCCCTTCCCCACGCCCGCCCCCGGCTGCGCCACCGCCACCGCCGCCCCCTCGCCCCCCATCACCGGCGGCACCTCAGCCACCACCGCTTTCGCTTCATCGCCCATCGCATTCATCATCATCGCATCCTTCCCCTTCCCCACTTTTTCCTTTTGCCTTTTGCCTTTTGCCTTTTTCCTCCCCCCTCACCCCACCGCCTCCGCCAGCACCGGCCCCTCCGCCAGCTCCGTCTTAAACTTCATGAAATGCCCCACCGTCGCCGCCACGCTGATCTGCTCCACCCGCCGCTCCACCACCACCCCCTGCGGAATCCCCGGACCCACCAACAGCGCAAAAATCTCCCTTGCCGACCGCGAATTGAAATGATGCTGACACGGCACCGCCGCGAACGGATTGCTGTCCCGCCCGCAATCCGGCACCACCACCAAAATCGTGTTCCCCCGATACTCCTCATTCGCCTCCACCGCCGCCACGATCTGCTTGATCCCCTCGTCCATGATCGCCACCGCGCGCGTGTAATGGCTCATGTTCCCCCAATGCACGTAGTCGCAATCCGTGTAATTCACCATCACCAGCCGCGGCCGCAACTCCTTCAACGCCCTCACCGTCAACTCCGTCAACAAACGGTCCCCGCGCGGATTCACGAACCCCGTGTCCCCGTAATACTCCCGCCACCGCTCCCAAAACCCCTCGATCTCCCGCCCCTGCTGATCCTTTCCGCCCGTGCGATAATCCACCTTCTCCCACTTCTCCAACGCCTTCCGCCGCTCCGCCAGTTCCTTCTCCGCCAGCTTCCCCTCCTTCACCTGCCGCTCCAACAGAAACGCCTTGAACCGGTACAAACTCAGCACATTCGACCGGTAATCCACCCCGTAATGATGATGACTGCTGAAACTCAGAAACTCCTCGTCCGGCCGGTCCTCACAATTGATCGTCAACGTCTGGTGCGACGGCACCGCATACGCCTTGCGCAAATACTCGAACAACGTCGGCACCTTCGCCTCAAACCGCGCCCCGAGAAACTTGTTCCCGATGTCCTTATACTTGTCGTACTTCCCCGTGATGATGAACAACGTCCCCTGCGCGTGACTCGTCTCGATCCCCTCCATCTCCGTGATCTCCATCCGCTTGAACAACGTCCCCCGCTTCACCAACTCATGACACAAAAACGGGCTGTACGTCGTCCCCGCCTCGATGCTCTCCCGCCGCCGCGCCCCGCCGCCATACCGGATAATAATCACATTTGGCCCCCGATACTCCGGTCGCGGCTCGGTCGCCGCCCCGATCACCGGCAACCCCGCCCCACCCCACCCCCCCGCGCCCCCCCCCCCCCCCCCCCCCCCCCAAAAAACCCCCCCCCCCCCCCCCCCCCCCC
>CAZUUP010000347.1:0-6613 GCA_964623105.1 uncultured Akkermansia sp. | reverse complement strand
GCCTGCGCAAGGAACGCCTGATGGAACTGCTCGCCGCCGAGGGCATCGACTCCCGCCCTTTCTTCCACCCCCTCAGCAGCCTGCCCGCCTACGCCCATCAACCCGAGGCCGCACGGGCGCGCGCCCGCAACCAAACCAGCTACCGCATCAGCCCGTGGGCCATCAATCTCCCCTCCGCGCTCAACCTCCAGCGCGGCGACGTCCAACGCGTCTGCGCCTCGTTGCGCGCCATTCTTGACCGCGCCGGACGCTGACCAGCCTGCCCCGCGACGTCCCCATGAAAACGCCTTACTTCAGCGTGGTGATTCCCACCAAGGGCCGCAGTTTCCTCGTTGGCGGCGCCATCGAAAGCGCGCTGCGCCAGACCTTTCCCGATTTCGAGGTCATCATCGCCGACAATGACGATGGTTCGGCCACCCGGGACGTCGTCGCCCAGTTCAAGGATCCGAGGGTGCGCTATCACCGGACGGGCAATCTCTCCATGCCCGACAACTGGGAGGCCGCCTGCGCCCAAGCCCGGGGTGAATACCTGCTGCTGGTGGAAGACAAGCAGGCGCTGAAATTTCGCGCCCTCCAACACATCCACCGCCACACCGAACCCGACCGGCCCGAGTGCCTCCGCTGGCTGTGTGACATGTGGGACGACACCTCGCCCATTACCTTTGTGGACGAGCAACGCGGCACCGGCGAAGTCCGGCGGCTTCGTCCCGAGGAAATCCTCGAACCCTTGTTTCGCGACGGAATGGGCGCGGTCGGCAAGACGATTCCCATCGCCCACTACAGCGGCTTCCGCCGGACGCTGTGCGACAAAATCCGGCGCGGACCCGTGGGCCGATTGTGCCCGCCCGTTTCACCCGATTACTCGCTCGGCTTTCAGGCGCTCGCCTATGCGGACGCCGTGCTCTATTTCGACGAGGCGCTGGTGGCGTCCTCGCGCCTGCACAGCAATGGCCGCAGATGTGTCCTGAAAATCGGCGGTGCCGGCCAGCAATTCGTCGCGGAACTGCGCAGCGGCACGAGCATCTTTGTGGATCAGGTCCCGGTCAAAGCCCTCACCGTTCCCGGCAGCATTTACAACGACCTCGTTCGCCTGAGCAAGAGCATCGGCGGACGACTGACCCAGTTCCCCTTCAACTGGCCCAACTACTTCGCCGAGACGTATCAGTACATCATTGGCTGTCAGGGCTACGGCGTGAACATGGACGACGAACTGGCCGCATGGAAAAGCGCGTTCGCCAGCCAACCCCCGGAACTGCGGGCCGCCGTCGATGCCCGGCTGCGCCGCGAAGAAGGCCCGCGCTGGAAGGCCGAGTTCCGACGCGTCACCAAGCAGGTGCGGCGCAAAACCGGCCTCTACTGGCTGGAACAGGGCTTCAAGGACCGCATGCGCCAGCTGACCGGGCGCAAGCTGACCGGGCGCTTCACCAATCTGTTGCAATACGTCGAGTGGGAAGCCGGCCACGTCGCGACAAAGCGCAGCTGAGGCCACCGGCGGGAACACCCCTATCGCGCCGCACCGCCAGCCGCCAGCACCTCTTCCACAAAGCCCGCCAGCCGGTTCGCCTGCTGCGGCCACGAGTAAGCCGACAGAATGCGTTTCCGCAATTCCCCGCCGCGTTGCGCCAGCACCGCGCGGGGTTGGGCTGCCAGCGCGTGGAACTGTTCCGTCAGCGCCGCGGCAAAATTCCCGGGATCAAAGTAGTATCCCGCTTCACCCAAAACATTCTCCACGCCCGACATCCGGCTGGTGAGAATCGCCCGACCGGTCAACGCATAACTGAAAAGCTTCGAGGGGAAGTTGTTCTCGTTGCCCACGCCCCCCAGCCGGGGATTCACGAGGGCATCCAGTCCTTGCGCCCAGGTCAGGCAGTCGGCCGGACGCGGCAGCAAGCCATCGAATTTCAATCGTGGATTCGCCGCCGCCAACACCCGCAATTCCGCCGCCAGCTTTCCATAGCCGCACACGTGCAAGGTCGCGGACGGAGCCGCGCTCAAAAAGGTTCGTGTCATTTCCATCACGCCGCTATGCCCCGCCAGCGCTCCGAAATACCCAAACCGGACCGGACCGTCGTGCGCGGGCGCCCGCTCCGGCGGCGCATCACCCGGCTCGCAGCCGCCCGGCATCCACAGCCACGGAACATTCCGGGGCGCGAAATAACGCTCGGTGTCGCGACTCAATCCCACGCAGGCGTCGAAACACGGCAGCATTTCATCATCAAGCCACGTCATCGGCTTGCAGCGATAACGCAGGCGTTTGCTGACGGACAACTTTCGTCCCAGCGTGCTGCTGTCTGCCAGCAACAGAACCGTCGCCGGACGTCCCGACTGCGGATGCAGCCAGCGGATGAAGTCGTTGAAAACCGCCGGCAGATTGTAAACGAGAACGGCCTCGGGCACCCACCCGGACCGCACCAAGTCCCGATACCACCGCCGCAGCCGCCCGGCCGACCGCAGCCGGTGGTAAAACTCGGGCGCCTTGTCCACGAGCAAGAGTTGGTGCGCCACGCCCGGCGAAGTGTCGCGAACAGCGGGGAATTCCGCCTCGCTCACCGGCAGCAATCCCGCACTCTGGATGTCAAAATGCGTCCTTAGCGCTGCCACCAGCGAGGTCTCGAATCCATGCCCCGCCGGGCTGACCTCTGGAAAGGCAGATGCCACCCCCGGGGGAAATCCAAAACCCAGATAAAGAAGTTTGCGGCGGCGCATGTTCCTGCGTGAAAAAACGACCCGGATCGGATTTCAGCCCGCATCGGGGAGCGACTGCCGGCGCGAACAGCACTGCCTTTTCACGTTCATGCCCGGGTCCAGAAACTGTTGGGATTGATGAACCCCGCCTGCCGGTAGCCGCGGGATTGGAGCCACTCATGCTTCTGCACCGTCTGCGCGCCCTCACCGTCTTCGGTCACGATGCAACGGGGTTGATGCCGGCTGGTGTCGAGGCTCTGCAGCACTTGAAAATCCCAACCCTCGGTGTCGATCGACAAAATGCCCACGTCGGCAAATCCCTCGGCGGCGAGGATTTCACTCAACGGCCGCACCTGCACCCGCACGCTTGCCACCGCCGCCTTGCCTGCATTGAAGTGCGGATGCGAACCCGGTGTGAGCGTGGATTGCGATGAATCATTGCGGTCGAAATGCAACTCCATCTCGCTCGCCACCGGACCGCAAGCAACGTTGAGGCACTTCACATTAGTCCTCCCCGCGTGCCGCGCGGTGAGTTGCGCGAAGGCGCCCGGATGCGGCTCGATGAGCAGGGAGCGCCAGCCACGCGCAACAAAGGGAAACGAGTTGGATCCGTAGAATCCGTCATTTGCCCCCACATCCACAAAGGTGCGCGGCGCATCCGGCCCTGCAAGACGTTCCATCATCCGGAACTCGCCATGGAAGGTCGTGTCTTTGAACAGCAGGTATTTGATGAGCTGGCGGGCGTTCATGGCGCGGTGGCAGGCGGTTACTTCAGGAGCCGATGGTACAGGTGTAAGGTTCGTTCCGCCAGCACGGCGAGCGAGGCGCGTCCGGCGACCCGCTGGTGAAGGGCCCGCCGCAGCTCCGGGCTCAGACGCGGGGCCTGGAACGCCTCGCGCATGGCGGCGGCAAGTTCCGGCACCGATTCGGGTGTCACCATCCGTCCAAGCCCCCCGATCGCAAATGCCTCCGGAATGCCATCCAACGCACTGGCGATGACCGGCCGCCCGCAGGCGTGCGCCTCGCACACCACGAGGCCAAACGCCTCGGTCCCCACCTGCGGATGCACCAGGCAATCGGTGGCGTTCATCGCAGCGGGCATGTCGCCACACCACGGCGCCAGCCGCGCGCAATCGCGCAACCCGAGGCGCTCGATGTCGTGTTCCAGCGTCTCGCGCAGACTGCCGCGGCCGACCATCAGGAAGCGGGCCAGCGGCAATTCGTCCCGGAGCATGGCAGCGGCTTGTAGAAATTCCCGCTGCCCTTTGCCGCGCGGAAGCTCGTAACCACCCATGACAGCAAAGGCAAAATGCTCGGGCGACAGCCCCCATTCCCGTCGCAGCGCCAGTACCGCGGGGTCATCTGCGGGACGCGGTTGAAACTGTGCCGTGTCGAGCCCGCCATGGATCACCACGATTTTGCCATGATCTCCCAGCAGAGGACGGCGGCAACGGCGCTCCGGTTCTGACGAGGCAGGTTCGTTCACACCTTCGCGCAACACCCGCGCAGTGAATTCGGATACCGCCACCAGCGCATCGCACTGCCCGAGCAAAAACCGGCGGCTCGGCCACGAACTCGGGCTTTTGGCCATGTGCCGGGTCAGCACCACGCGCGGTCGGCAGCCGGAGAGCCGGGCCGCGAGAATTGTCGGCCAGATGTCGCGCCCGTGATGACCGTGAATGATTTGAACGTTGTGCCGCCGGATAAAGCTCGCGCAGCGGCGGATGAAACTCAGCTTCAACGGTCCTTCTGCGCCAGTGTCGAGGACGGACAAACCCGCATCTTTGGCACGTCGGCCGAGATCGCGATCGGCCGGCCCCGCCAGCCAGACCGTCTGACGGAGTGCATGCAGTCCCTGCACCAGTTTGAGGCACTGATCATCGGTGCCGCCGCCAATCAACATCGAGTTGACGTGCAACACGCGAACCTGCGGGCCGTCCGGGGACTGGGTGGGCGGCGGCATTTCCTTCAGCGCTGGGCCGCGGTGCCGGCGGCGATGAGCGCGAGCCAGCGTTCCGCCGGCAAATCGCCGTGGGGCGTACGGAAACGGGCCAGCTTGTAACAGATTTTGTCCCAGCCCTCGATTTCACTGCCAAACGCGACAAACGGCAGCAACCTGAGCAGGCAAACATAGAGGGCGCGCTTGGCGGCCAGCAATCCCGGGTCGCGGACCGGACTGGCGTGATAACGCGCCCAGGCGATGGAGCCGACAATGCCGGCGGCGCCAAACTGGGGCGAGGTTAGAACATTTTCGCAGAAAACCCGGTTGGGCCCATCGTAGTGCCGGAGGACATCGTGAAAGGCAATAATGGCGCCGTCCGCAAGCTGCGGCGAGAAGCGCTGAAAGTCCGCGTAGGTTCCGCGATAAGTGTGGTCGCCATCAATCCAGAGCAGGCGCAACTCGCGCTCGCGCGGCCATTCATCGGCCAGCGCCGTCGAAAACATCTGGTAAAACTCGACGGCGGATTCGACTCCCGCCCGCCGCAGATTGGCACGAAAATCATCCAGCCCCGAGGCCTTGCCACCCAGACTCGGATCGGTCACTGAGGGCGAGGTCAGCGGATCGACGGCCACAATCCTACCCGCACCCGCCAACCGCGCGGCCTGTGCGAGCACGACGGTTGATTTGCCCTTGAAACTGCCGATTTCCAGCACCTCTCCCGACGCGGTTGGAACCGCGGCCAGCAGGGCAAGAAAGCGGATTTCGCGCGGCGTGAGCTGGCCTTCGATCGGAGCCACCTCGGCCTCGACTCGGGGCAGGAACTCGGCGAAACCGGCGGGAAGCGACAGGGGTGGATTCATGAGCACGCAGGCAAGGGGTTTCAGCGTTTGCGCAACCAGGCTTTGAACCGCCGTAGCGGGGTTCCCGGCCAGAGCTTGCGCCACAATTTCATCCGTTCTCCGATGGTCGTGAAAGGGAACGGCGCGCCATCAGGCACATACCAGTTGTTCAGCTGCGTGCGCTTGACGAGCCGATAACCGTGGCGGCGCAGGTGAAAATGCGTATCCCAGTTGAGCAGATGGTCCTCGACGAACAACAACGCCGGCCGGTGGCGCGCCAGGTCGAATCCCCGCAAAACCTCGAGCTGCAAGCCCTCAACATCGATGCTGACAAAGTCCAGGCGGGGATGTCCGGCCTCGGCGAGGAGCTCGTCAAGCGTCATCACTCGCACCGTTTCCTTCTGCAAATAACGCGTGTCCGCATCCACGAGATTGGGCTGGAGTGACGAGTGCTCCGAGTTTTCCCCGACGTACAGATCGGCGGTGGGTGGATGGCCGGGCGCCCCACAGGCCACCTGAAAAACCCGCGAGCGCGGACGTGCAGCCTCGAGGGCCCTGGTAAAACGCGAGAGCGGTTCGACAAGAATTCCCCGCCAGCCCTGCGCTTCGAGAAACCAGCTTTGCGAGCTGTTCTTGGGATCGTTGGCGCCGACCTCGACAAAAAAACCATCGGTCTTGCGGCCAAAGAATTCCCAGACCAGCTCTCCTTCGTTGGGGACGGGTTTCATCACGCAACCGGATGGGAATCGAGGCCGCGAACACAGCGAAGCTTGCGGGTGCGGATGGTCTCGCCGAGCCGGGCGAGGCTCTGGGCGACATGCGCCTTGGGCGTCTCGGGATGATTGAGGTGATAGACCACGGCGTGAGCGTACACAAACTTGCGCGGCCGGCCAAGATGGTAAAGCCGGGTGCCCATGTCCGAATCCTCGCCGATGCCCCAGCCCGTGTATTCCTCGTCAAATCCATTGATGGCCACCAGATCGTCGCGCCACGCGGCGAGATTGCAGCCGATGATCCCACGCTGCGCCGTGTCGCGACGCACAATGGGGAACGGCAGGCGGATGGCCTTGGGCACGCCGGGGATGCGTCCGCCGAGCAACCAGAGCCACGCCGGGGGCGTGGCGATGTCGAAGGCGGGCAGGTGTTT
>CAZUUP010000346.1:4874-6660 GCA_964623105.1 uncultured Akkermansia sp. | reverse complement strand
TAAACCAGCACCCCCCCCCACCGCATCGCCAGCAACGGCCGCAACTCCGCCGCACGGCCCCCCGCCCCGCCGCCCGCCTTCCCCACCACCGGCGCCGCGTGACCCGCCCCCGCCTTCGCTCCGCGCAAGACCCAAACGCTCAACACCGGCACCAGCGTGCTCGACAGCACAAAACTCGCCAGCATCGAAAACCCCACCGCCAGCGCCAGCGGCGTGAACAAAGCCTTCCCCGCCCCCTGCATGAAAAACGCCGGAATGAACACCGCCAGCACACACCACATCGCCAGCAAACGCGGCCCCGTCGTCTCCACCGTCGCCTCCAGCGCCGCCCGCGCCAGCGGACGCCCCCGCACCAGATGTACATGGATGTTCTCGATCGTCACCGTCGCCTCATCCACCAGGATCCCCACCGCCAGCGCCAGTCCGCCCAGCGTCATCAAATTGATGTTCTGCCCGCTCATCCACAGCGCAAACGTCCCCGCCAGCAGCGCAATCGGAATGTTCACCACCACGATGAACGCGCTTCGCCAGTCCCGCAGGAACAACAGCACCATCAACCCCGTCAATGCCGCCCCCAACAAACCCTCCTTCACCAGATCCCCGATCGCCCGCACCACGTATGGCGACTGGTCAAACTCGTACGTCACCTCGATGTCGTCCGGCAGCACCTGCTTGAACTTCGGGATGTTCGCCTTCACCAACTCCACCACCGACAACGTCGAGGCGTCCGCCCGTTTCGTGACCGGCATGTACACCGTCCGCTTCCCGTTCGCCAGCGCGTAACTCGTGATGATGTCCGCCCCGTCCGCCACCTCCCCCAGATCCCGCACAAACACCGCCCCGCCCGCCCCCGTCCGCACCGGCACCGCCGCCAGGTCCTGGATGTTCTTCACCACCGCGTTGATCGGCACGAACGGATACTTGTCCCCCACCGGCAGGTTGCCCGACGGACTCAACGTGTTCGCCGCCGCGATCGCCGACACCACTTCATCCGCCGAAATCCCGTAACTCCGCAACCGCTCCGGCTTCAGATTCACCAGCACCGTCCGCGCGCTCCCACCGAACGGCGGCGGCGCCGACACCCCCGGCAACGGCGCGAACAACGGCCGCACCTGGTTCAACGCCGCATTCTGCATCTCCCCCACCGTCCGGTTCGCGTTCGTCGTCGAAAACACCAGATACCCCACCGGCACGCTCCCCGCATCAAACCGCGTGATAAACGGCCCCGGCGTCCCCGGCGGCATGAATGCCCGCGACCGGTTCACATACGCCACCACCTCTGACAACGCCGACGACATGTCCGTCGTCGGATGAAACTGCAGCTTCATGATCGAGGCACCCTGGATCGACTTCGACTCCACATGCTCGATCCCCGTGATGTACAAAAAGTGGTACTCGTAGAAATACGTGAGATACCCCTCCATCTGCGCCGGATCCATGCCCCCAAACGGTTGCGCCACGTAAATCGTCGGAATCCCCAGCGGCGGAAACACGTCGCGCGTCATCCGCTGCAACGCGATCCACGCGCCCAGGCACACGGCGACAATCAACACCACCACAGTCAGGGGCCTGCGCAAGGCCAGCGACACGAAATTCACAAGCCGCGACTATCAATCGCCCGGCCCCCCGCAGCAACTCCTATCTCCCCCGCAACCGGTAGGACGTGCCGTCCCCACCGCGCCGCCGCCAAAACCAGCCCCGCTCGAATCTCCTCCCTCCCATTCCCTTGCCCCCAATTCCCCTGCCAACATCCCCATCCGACGGGGTCAGTCCTCACTTTTGACAC
>CAZUUP010000346.1:0-4774 GCA_964623105.1 uncultured Akkermansia sp. | reverse complement strand
CCCAATTCCCCTGCCAACATCCCCATCCGACGGGGTCAGTCCTCACTTTTGACACAACAGCACCCCGCACAACTGCGCCCGTCCCAAGTCGCAGCGGGTGAGATCGAAGAGGAATGATGAAATTCCCCAACGCCCCCCGCACTGCGCGCGCTTGCGTACGCCCCGCGAACGGCACCGCCAGATTCCCGACCCTCCGGGACAAAGCGCTAACCGTTGCAGCCAATTGTTCAGCCCTCGACCGGCAGCCTGGCAGCCTTTGAAACCTCGCGGCGCGCGACCATTTTTCAGCGATTGTGCTACAGAGAGAGCAGAGCAAGCGACGTCAGCGGCACCAGGAAGTCACGACTCCGCGCCGCCCAAACCACCGCCGAGTCCTCCGCTTTCCTCGGTGTCCATCGTGTCTCTTTGGTCAAATACTTGGTTCGCCCGAATGGTCACCGCTTAAACTCCCGGTTCCGAAACACCCCCACGTCCATCCGACTCCTCCCCGTCACCGCCAAATCCGCCAACACCTCCCCCACCGCGCTCGCAAACTTGAATCCATGTCCCGAACACGGACTCCCCAGCCACACCTGCGGATGCTCCGGATGCCGGTCGATTAGAAAATGCTGATCCGGCGTGTCCGTGTACAAACACACCGCGAACGACTTTACCTCCGGCTTCAACCCCGGCAGATACCTCCGCACCAATCCCTCCATCTGCTCCCGCTCCGCCACCCCCAGCGTGCGATCGACGGCCTCCGGCGACGCCGTCGCCCCCTCATGATGCACCGCCAGTTTCGCTCCCGTCCCCACATCCGGCAGCCCATAAAAATGCCGCCCCGGCAGATACTCCCACACGTGAATCGGACACCGCTCCGGCCCGAAATCCTCCGCCCGCTCCCGTGCCGCGAACCAGCACAACACCTGACGCTCCACCCGCAGCGGCAGCGCCAGCTCCGGCACCAACTGCCCCAGCCACGCCCCCGCCGTGAACACCAGCGCCCCCGCCGCATACTCACCCCGGTTCGTCCACACCCGCACCCCGCCACCCTCCGCCGCCCAACGCTCCACCGTCTCCTCGCACCGCACCTCCGCCCCGTGCGCCACCGCCCCCCGCAAATGCGCCTCCACACAACGCTCCGGAAACAACACCCCCGCCCGTCGTTCCCACACCGCCAGCCACTCCGCCGGCGGTTGCAACGCCGGAAACCTCCGCCCCACCTCCGCCCCGCCCAAAACCTCATGCGCCAGTCCATGCAACTCCGCACTCCGCCGCGCCCCCGTCACAATCTCGCTCTCTCCCGGCCCAATCATCAATCCACCCGTCTCCACCAGCAATCGCGCCCCCGCCTCCCGCTCCAACTCCCCCCACAACTCATACGCCCGCTGCACCAGCGGCACATACACCGGGCTTTCAAAATACGCCTCCCGAATGATCCGGCTCTCCCCGTGTGTCGAACCCAGCGTGTGCGGCGGCGAAAACCGGTCCAACCCCAGCACCCGCAATCCTCGCCGCGCCAACTGCCACACCGTCGCGCTCCCCATCGCCCCCAACCCCACCACGATCACATCCCACACCCGCGCACTGCCAGCCACCGCCCCGGCAATCCCCGGTTCCGCCTTTGTCGTCGTGTTCATTGGATTGCTCCCCAGCCTTTCCAAATTCGTTGCACCTGTCGAGCCGGACAAATACGCTCCGCCCGCAATGCAAATACCTCCGCCGTTCACCCCCCCGAGCCGGCTCCTCATGGGCCCCGGCCCCAGCAACGTCTCCCCCTCCGTCCTCCAGGCCATGTCCCGGCCCCTCGTCGGACATCTCGACCCCGTCTTCGTCAAGATGATGGAGGAAATCAAGGACATGCTCCGCGCCACCTTCCTTACCCGCAACGAAATGACTTTCCCCGTCAGCGGCACCGGCAGCGCCGGCATGGAATTCTGCTGCGTCAACCTCATCGAACCCGGCGACGAAGTCATCATCGGCGTCAACGGCGTCTTCGGCACCCGCATGGTGGACGTCGCCGAACGCTGCGGCGCCCGCGTCATCAAAGTCGAGGCGCCCTGGGGCCAGATCATCGAACCCGCCCAGATCGCCGCCGCTCTCCAGACCTGCAAACCCAAACTCGTCGCCATCGTCCACGCCGAGACCTCCACCGGTGCCCTCACCCCCGTTGACGAAATCTCCCGCCTCGCCCATCGCGCCGGCGCCCTCATGGTTCTCGACACCGTCACCTCCCTCGGCGGCTGCCCCGTCCGCATCGACGACTGGGAAATCGACGCCGTTTACAGCGGCACCCAGAAATGCCTCAGTTGCCCGCCCGGCCTCTCCCCCGTCTCCCTCAGCCCCCGCGCCCTCAAAGTCGCGACCAGCCGCAAAACCAAAGTTCAAAGCTGGTACCTCGACGTCAACCTCCTCGCCTCCTACTGGGGCCAGGACCGCGTCTATCATCACACCGCTCCCATCTCGATGAACTACGCCCTCCACGAAGCCCTCCGCCTCGTCCACCTCGAGGGCCTCGAACAACGCTGGGCCCGCCACCAGCGCAACCATCAAGCCCTCAAAGCCGGCCTTGCCGCCATGGGCCTCGAACTCGCCTCCCAGCCCGGCCACCAACTCTGGCAACTCAACGCCGTCCGCGTCGCCGAAGGCGTCGATGAAGCCGCCGTCCGCAAACGCCTCCTCCACGATTTCAACCTCGAAGTAGGTGCTGGACTCGGCCCCCTCAAGGGCAAAATCTGGCGCATCGGCCTCATGGGCGAAACCAGCAGCCCCGCCAACGTCCGCGCCTGCCTCACCGCCCTCGGCCAGATCCTCAACGACGCCGGCCGCCCCACCGACACCCCCGCCGCCCTCGCCGCCGCCAACTAACCCCCCGTCCCTCCATCACCCCTCCCTCCCTCTCTCCCTCTCTCCATCCCTCCATCCCTCCGTCCCTCCCTCCCTCCATCCCTCCGTCCCTCCCCCCTTTCCCCTTGTCCCCCCCGCCACCCCGGAAGTAAAACCTCCCCATGCACACCCCGATACCCCGCCCATCCCGCCGTCATTTCCTCAAAGCCGCCGCCACCGCCAGCGTTGCCCTCACCGCTGCCCCCGCCTTCCTCCGCGCCAAATCCCCTAACGAAAAACTCAACCTCGCCGTCATCGGCTGCGGCGGACGCGGCGGCGCAAACCTCGGCAGCGTCGGCGCCGAAAACATCGTCGCCCTCTGCGACGTCAACGAGAACCACCTCGACGCCGCCGGCAAAAAACACACCAGCGCCCGCAAATTCACCGACTACCGCCGCCTCTTCGACGACGCCAAGGATGTCGATGCCGTCGTCGTCAGTTGCGCCGAACACACCCACGCCTTCGCCGTCCTTCCGGCGCTTCTCCAGGGCAAACACGTTTACTGCGAAAAACCCCTCACCCACTCCGTCTGGGAAGCCCGCATCATCGCCGAAGCCGCCAAAAAGGCCAAAGTCGTCACCCAGATGGGCACCCAGATCCACGCCGGCTCCAACTATCGCCGCGTCGTCGAACTCATCCAGAGCGGCGCCATCGGCCCCGTCCACGAAGCCCACGTCTGGGTCGGACGCGCCTGGGGCCTTCAAAGCCCCGAAGCCGCCGCCCGCAACAAGGACATCGTCAACGTCCAGAACCGTCCCGCCGAATCCTCTCCCATACCCAAGGAACTGAACTGGGACCTCTGGCTCGGTCCCGCTCCCGAACGCCCCTTCCACAGCGTCTATTTCCCCGGACCCAAATGGTACCGCTGGTGGGACTTCGGCGGCGGCACCATGAGCGACCTCGGCAGCCACTGGAACGACCTCCCCTTCTGGGCCCTTAAACTCCGTCACCCCCTCACCATCGAAGCCCACGGCCCCCCGCCCCACCCCGAAATCGCCCCCGCCTCCATGTCCGCCACCTACGAGTACGGCCCCCGCGGCGACATGCCCGCCGTCAAACTCACCTGGCATCAAGGCGAAGCCAAGCCCGCCCTCTGGACTGAACAGAAGATTCCCCAATGGGGCAGCGGCGTCCTCTTCATCGGCTCCAAAGGCATGTTGCTCGCCGACTACGGCAAACACGTCCTCCTCCCCGAAGCCACCTTCAAGGGGTTCCAACCCCCGCCCAAATCCATCCCCGACTCCATCGGCCACCACAAGGAATGGCTCGAAGCCTGCAAGACCGGCGGCCCCACCACCTGCAACTTCGACTACTCCGGCGCCCTCACCGAAGCCAACCATCTCGGCAACGTCGCTTACCGCGTCGGCAAAAAAATTATCTGGGACGCCGCCAACCTCCGCGCCACCAACTGCCCCGAAGCCGCCCCACTCATCCGCCGCGAATACCGCAAAGGTTGGAAATTGGTCTGACCCGTGGTCTGACCCGGAAAATCACCCACGCCTCGTAGCCGCCGACCCGC
This sequence comes from uncultured Akkermansia sp., assembly GCA_964623105.1. Lineage (GTDB taxonomy): Bacteria > Verrucomicrobiota > Verrucomicrobiia > Limisphaerales > BJHT01 > BJHT01. The sequence goes on along the minus strand of CAZUUP010000346.1, from coordinate 390 downwards.
GGAGGCGCACACCGCTTCCCATTGCCCTGCTCCAATTCCCCTGCCGATTTCCCCCTACCGTCGGCATTCCCACTCCTCACTCATCCATCGCCCGTGAAATGCTCGTCCGGCTCCGCGGCCGCGAACCGCGCCACAGCAAGACCACAAACCACGCCGCCACCACGAGCGTAATCACCCCCGCGACCAGAAACTGCACCGGCCGCGTCTTCGGATTCTCATCCACCAACACCGGCACCGTCGCCAGCGGCTTTGCCACCAGATTGCTCGCCACCGTCGCCGCCCCCGCCGCCGGCCGCTTCTTCCCCCGCCCCCCCGGCCCCGCCCCCGTCCCCCCCCCCCCCCCCCCCCGGTCCCCCCCCCCCCCCCCCCCCCCCAAAGTCCGGGCCCGCC
>CAZUUP010000345.1:4456-6696 GCA_964623105.1 uncultured Akkermansia sp. | reverse complement strand
GTCCGGCAGCGAGGCGAAACCTTCCCCGCACTCGCGCACCTCGAAGGGAAGAATCTTCTGCACAAAGTCATAGCCGAGCTGCATCTGCTCGGCCCAGTAAGCGCGGCGCGCGGCTTCGTCGGCGGGGGCGGGAGTGGAGTTCATGGATGGCGAGATTGTCGGTCTGCGGTCACTGTTTCAAGCCGAGTTCCACGAGGTAGATGGCCGTAATCGCCTTCCCTGCGGCATCCTTCTCGTGACTCGAATAGTAGGAGACCAGGGCGCGGGTCGGAGAGAGGCTGACGAAGCCGGGATAGGAGTTGTCGCCTTCGCTGGGGAATTCGGCGAACTCTTGTAACTTATCATCCACGAGCCAGCAGAGTGAGGTCTTCGGGCCGCGGTCGGTCGTGGTTCTGCGCCCGCCGACGATGGTGTGGTCGCCCCAGCGCGCGAGCAGAGGGCCGCCGATGTGGCGGTCGAGGTCCTTGCGGTCCCATTCGAGGTAGGGCGGGCGGGAGCGGTAGAGGCGCGCGTTTTTGCGTCCGCCGTGCCGGCCGACGGCGAGGACGGAACCGTCTTTCTCGAAGAGGAACGCGGTTTCGTCGCCGGCGGACTCGGCGAAGAAGGCGCGTTTTTTCCAGACCAGTCCGTCGTCGCTCTCGAGCATGAGCGCCTGGACTTTTTCGCCCTCGCCCCGGGCATTGATGTCGAAGTCAGGGTAGCGACGGCCGCAGAGATAGGCGCGGTCGCCGAAAGCCGCCGCGCGCCAGATGTAATGACCGAAGGTGCCTTCGAGCAGCACGGGGCTGTTCCACGCGGTGCCGTCCTCGGACCACGCGGCGTAGCCGAGGTGTTTGTTCACATCCCATTCCGTCCGCGGGAGGGGCTTCCCACCGGTCCACCACGTGCCGGTGTAAACGAAGAGCCGGTCGCGGAAGATGAGAAAATGCGGATCGCGCGTGTCGCGGTCCTTCACGGCGAAACGATGGGCCGGCTCCCACGTCGCGCCTTCGTCCTTGCTGCGGAGAATGATCACCGAGGCGGTCGAAAAGACGCCGTGGCCGTCCGGGCAACTGCGGAAGGTGAGGTAAAGCTGGCCGCGAAACCGGCAGAGGTCGGTGAAGGCGTTGTGCTCGCCGTTGTGGAAAGCGCGCCGGACCGGGCCGACTGTGACCTGCGGTGGCGTGGCCGCCGTGAGGGTCGCGGCGGTCGAAAGCAGCAGCGCCAGAAGGATTCGTGCGAAGGAGGTGATGGAAACGATCCGCCCGAAAAGGAGCGATTTTTTCTGGTTCATGGTTGGTGGGATGTAACGGGTGTCTGGTCAAAAATGCAATGTGCGGCCCCGAATTAGGAGATGGGTTGAAACCGCTGCCGCCGGGTTGAAATGGCGTAAGCGGCGGCGGGCACCGAGTCGGCCGGGAGTTGGTCGCCACTTATCGCGATGGTTCGTCTTTGCCGGCGAACTCGCGAATCCGTCCGACCGCTTCTTGCACGAGTTTCTCGCCCGCATCGGCGGCGAGGAAACTGCATTCGGCCGCGCCGTAGCCGCCTTCTTTCACAGCTTGCGCGGTGGGGATGTACACGACGAATGGCGTGCCTCGGCCGTGATAGGCGAGGCCAAGGATAAACGTATTGGCGATCGGTGATTTCGCGGTGAGATCAAGCTGGTGCTGGACAAAAGGCTCACCGGGAATGGCCACGAAGGCGAGGTTCCGGTTGAGGACGACAGTCAGCATCCCGACCTCGGTGCTCTGTGTGCCGTGCCGGTGCGGGATCGTGAGGAGGCTTGCCTTGATCTGGAGAGCGGGGCGTGCGCCGGCGGGCGGTGTCTTTAGATCAGCGGCGATGCGGAGGGCGGCCTTGGCGAGCGCAATGCCGGATTGCCGGGAAATATTGAACCGATTTTCGCCGCGCAGATTATGCAGGTCATACGGATCAAGGTCACCGGAGGCGCCTTGTAGAAACATCGCCAGGCAATCGCCGCCCAGCTCCTGCTCGAGCTGATCCACCAGTGCGCCGGGATAGTCGCGCGACATTACGCCGGCACCCATGAGCGCCACGGGATGACAGGCGTAATGAACGGCGAAGGCGCGCGGCTTGCCGGCCAGGTCCTCGACGCGCAACACGCCCACGGTCGGATCCACAGGCTGGGTGGGGCGGCGGTCGGGGTTTTCCCACAGGGGGCTGACGCGGGTCGGCCCCACCAGGCGGCGGTTGTGCGCCATGTAGGCGCTGTCGTAATGGCCCTTGCCGGCGGCGAG
>CAZUUP010000345.1:0-4356 GCA_964623105.1 uncultured Akkermansia sp. | reverse complement strand
GGGCCTCGGTCACCACTTTCTCCGAAGCGAACACGATGAGATCGAGCGACACGATTGCCAGCGATGTGTTCGCGTCCTTCAGCACCAGCACGCGGGCGAAGAGCGGGTCGCGGGGCCGCAGGGGCTGGCCGGCCAGATTGACGGCGGCATTCTCGGGCGGGGTGATCTCGACTTTGGCCGTGCCGGCCCACAGGCCGGACGACGACTCAGCGGCGCGGGCGGTGGTGGCGGGGACTAACCAAACAAACAGCGCGCACAAGGCTGGGAGGAAGTTGGCTGATTTCATGGGCGTGGTGGGTCGTTGCTATGGCTTCAGAGCGGCCTGCGTTTCCTGATGCTGGGTCCAGGCGGCGGTTTGCAGTTCCCGGGCCACGGTTGCCGGAATGCTGGCGGGTGCTGCGAGGCCCACCGGGTTGCGCCCTGTCAGCACGCTGTAGATGATGCAGGAGTAAATGTACGAGCCCCACAGGCCGGGGTGCATTTTGTCCTTGGCGAACAGGCTCTCCATCCGTTCGGCGGAGGGCTGGTTGCCGAAGTATTTCGTGTAGGCGGGGCTGGCATCGACGATGGCGACGTTCAACTCCCGCCCCATGTCCAGATGCAGGCGATGCTGCCGTTCAAATCCCTGCGGATAATCGCTGAGGATGGAGGCCGTGCCGAACAGCAGCGTCTTCGCCCCTGTGCCGCGGATGAACTCATGAAACTGCCGCGCGTAAGGTTGAAAGGCCGGTGCCTGGACATGGTAGATGTCCTGCAACACGACGTAATCCCAGGTGCCGCTGGCGATCATCCCGCGGGCCGTGTTGGTTCCGGTGCCGGCCTCCCAGTGGCTGCGCAGGGACGCGCCGCCCTTGATGCAGCCGGTGATCTGGATGGGCGGCGCCTCGGGGTCGGATTCCGCGAGGTTTTCGATCAGGCGGTTGCTCACGAGGAGCGGGCATTGGCTGTTGCCGATCATCAGCACGCGCAGCGGTTTCTTCGGCAACGGGAGCAGCGTCCCGATGACTTGCGCCACCTGCTTCGACTGCAAGGCCGTGCCCTCGGCGGTGTAATGCACGCCGCCGCCGTCCCACAGCGGCTTGGGATGCTTCGCGACCAGAGAGTAAAGATCGTTCACCACGATGCCGGCCCCGGCGATGTGTTCGGCGGCAATCTGGTTGCGTTCGATCACGTTCCGGTCCGGCGCGCCGTCCTTTTGCTGGCAGGGCGTGGTGGTGGCCCAGACCAGTTTCGCTCCCGGCGCGTAGCGTTGCAGGGTGGCGAGGACATCGGCGAAGCCGGATCGGAAACCCGCCACGCCGCCGTGCAGGCCGTAGTTGAAATGGACCACGGCGTAGGCGTTTTGCCGAAGCACCAGTTTGATCTCATCCAGCAACGCCGGATCGCCCACCGCCTTCGAGGTGCCCAGCACCGAAACGTAGGCGCGATCCTTGAGCGCGACACCCACCTCGGCGGCGTAGCGGACGGTGATCGAATCGCCGATCAACAACACCAGCGGCAGCACCGGACCGTTCGGCGGCCGGGTCTTGATGGTGATGGTACACCAGTCGTGCGCCTCGCGTGGGAGGGGGTAGTCGTAGCGGTCCTGTGCCAAGGCCGGAGTCAGCGCGAAGGCCAGTTGCCACAAGGCCGTGCAGGTGAGGAGCAATTGTTTCATAGGCAGGCTGGCATTGGTCTCGGAAAAAAGGCGTGCGGCCAGGATGCTTTTTCCAAGGCTGCCTCGGGACATTGTCCCTTCGGCGCACCCGCTTCAATTCCAACTTTGTGACGGGTGCCGTGGGTGGAGCCACACACGATCTCGTGGAATGTCCCCGAAGCGGGTGTCCCCGCGCCCCATCGCGTCGTATCGCCAACCGTCTTGTTGACTGCCGGAGGCTGTAGCCTCAATGTAGAAACATGACCGGCACGATTCAAAAATGGGGCAACAGCCTGGCGTTGCGCATTCCCCTCGCCGTGGCCAAGCAAATCCAAGTGCGGGAAGGCGACGCCGTGACGCTGCGGGTCAGCCAGGCCGGCCTCACCATCAAGCCCGCGGGCAAGCGGCTGCGCCTGGATGATCTGCTGGCGCAAGTGACTCCGGAGAACCTGCACCCCGCCACCGAGTGGGGCGCTGATGTGGGCCGGGAGGTTCTGCCGCCGTGAAAAGGAAATTTGCGCCGGTCCCCGAGTTGGGCGCCCTTGGCTGGCTGGTTTTCGATCCGCAAGCAGGACGCGAGCAAGCAGGACGGCGGCCGGCGATCGTGCTCAGCCACACGCGCTACAACGAGAAGACCGGGCTGGCCGTCTTTTGCCCGATTACCAGCCGCGCCAAAGGCTACCCGTTCGAACTGGCCCTGCCCGCCGGCCTGCCTGTGTCCGGTGTGGTGCTGTGTGACCATGTGCGTTCGCAAGACTGGAACGCGCGCCAATGGCAGCCCATGGGCAAAGTGTCCGGAGAATTCGTGCAAGCCGTGCTGGCGCGGACACTGACGTTGTTTGATCTGCCCACGCACTGACCCGGCAGGCCAGCGTTCGCTTTGCCCGCGCGCTTCGTATTTTGCTCCGCTGGGCGCGTCGTCTCGAGCCGGCGCACACGGATTACTTCAGCACCTCTGCCAGCCATTCGTAGGCGGCCGTCCGCTCGGCTTCGGGGAAATCGTGCGGCGCATCGGGGGTGGCGAGCCGCAAACGCCCGGGAGCGTCGAACAGCGCATAAACTTCCGCGGCCTTTGCAAACGCCTTGCGCACGCCGCGGATGTCGAAGTTGCTGTCCCGAAGCGGCGAGTTGGAAAAGAAGCCACGCGGCGCAAGCGCTCCGAGGACTTCGTAAAAATCAAACGGCAGGTTGTCCGCATTGTTCCCGAACACGTCCCGAATCCGCGGCATGTAGCGGTCGCTGGTCCAGCCGGCGACGCGCCCGCCGTAGTAATCGTGGAACGGAGTGAAACCGCAGCTCGACACGACGGCCTTGAGCCGCTCGTCGAACACGGCGGTGAACAGCGAGTTGTGCCCGCCAAGGGAATGGCCGATGACGCCGAGGCGGCGCGGGTCCACCTCGGGCAGCGATTCGAGCAGATCGACCGCGCGGATGTTGTTCCAGATCGCCTTCATGGAGCCGCTGCCGTAGTGCGCGCCCTGCTTCTTGAAATCGTAGGGATACTCGCCGAAGGACGGATAATCGGGCACCAGGCACACGAAGCCGCGCTCGGCCAGTTCGTGCGCGTAGTGCAGCGACGGCAGACCGCCAAGCCCCGCCGGCTCGTTCTTTCCGATGCCGGTGGTCTGGTGGAGACACAGCATGCCCGGAGCTTTGCCGCCTTCCGCAAGGGCATCAGGAATCAGCAGCCACGCGGGCACGCGATCCCCGGCCTCGGGCGTGAACCGCACCTTGCGCCGCCGGTATTTTTCCATGCACTCCTCGAACACGGTTTCGACCGCGAGCGGCACCCGGCGCGCAGCCTCGGGCAGCGGTCCCATGGCCTGCTGCATTCCGGCGCGAATCTGCGCGACCCGCTCCGCCCAATCGGCCTTGGTCTTCACCGGCTGTGGCAGACCGCTTGCGTCCTCGAATTCGAGAAGCTGCGAACGATCCAGACACCGGCCCCAGGGTCCCGGCTCGAACGACCCGACGGGAAAACCGGCTGCGAAGGAAATCGCCCACTCTCCGTTCGGCGTGCGATACCGAATCTGCTCGCCCCGTTCAAAATCCGTGGCGCCGCTTCGCCGACGCGCCGCGGGGCCGTCGGGCCGCAGATATTTTTCCGCCGTCGCCAGCACGATGTCCGTGGTGCCAAAGAAATGTCCGGCGGTCCGGTGGATTTTGCCGTCCACTTCAGCCTTGGTGATGAACTTCGCCTCCACGTCGAGTCCCGCGCGCTTCATCGCGTCCACCACTTCCACCGCGTCGGGATAGGGGCAGACCGTGTCCTCGGCGCCGTGAATCACCACCACTTTGGCCGTCGCGCCGATTTGTTTCATGGTGGCGAGATGGGCGGGGTGCCCGACAAACCGCAGCTCTTGTTCATCCATCGTCAGGTAGTTCCGGCTGCGCGGATCGCGGCTCCAGCGGGCATTGAGCGAACTGCCGCCCGGAAGATTGAAAGCAATGTCATCCGAGAGCTTTTTCATCCCGCACATGTCCACCACGCAGGCGAAGGTACGGGGCGCGAGCTTGTTCGCCATCAAAGTCACATTGCCGCCGCCCGATCCGCCCGTGCAAAAAAGCCGATCGTTGGCGAACGGCCTACCCGCTGCGGCCAGTCGATCTCGCACCCACCACAGGGCGCGCAACGCATCAAGTGCCTGAAGATAGCCGAAGTCATACGGCTCGGGCGCGTCGATCGAGTCCGCCTTGCCGCTCTGGAGATAGTTCACGCA
>CAZUUP010000344.1:0-6718 GCA_964623105.1 uncultured Akkermansia sp. | reverse complement strand
CCGCCCGCCTTCCAAAAACCCCTGCTCCCCTCAACTGCCTGCTTGCCATTCAATTTCTCCCCCGGCTTAATCTGCGCCCGTGGTGCAACAGCAAACCCTCCAGCAACCCTCCAGCTTTTCCGGCATCGGCCTCCACAGCGGGAATCGGGTGAACATGACCTTCCTCCCCGCCGCCCCCAACACCGGCATCCGCTTCCGGCGCGTGGACCTCGAAGGCAAACCCGAAATCGAAGCCCGCATCGAGCACGTCATCGAGACCAACCGCTCCACCACCCTCGGCAAAGGCCACGCCAAGGTCCACACCGTTGAACATGTCCTCGCCGCCTTCGCTGGGACCGGCGTGGACAACGCCGTCGTCGAACTCGACGCCAACGAACCCCCGATTGTGGACGGCAGCTCCCTTCAGTTCACCCGCATGATCGACGAATCCGGCCTCACCGCCCAACCGGAGGCCGCCGAACCCTGCAAGCTCACCGAACCCATCCAGCTTCAGCTCGGCGAGACCCTCGTCACCGCCTTTCCCCACGACCGCCTCAAAATCTCCTGCACCAGCGCCGACCGCCACAACCGCTTCACCCAGTTCTACAGTCTCGAAGTCACCCCCGAATCCTGGCGCACCGAACTCACCGCCGCCCGCACCTTCTGCTTCTTCGAGGAAATCGAATTCCTCATCAAAAACGGCCTCATCAAGGGCGGTTCCCTTGAAAACGCCGTCGTCATCCGCGACGACGCCGTCCTGACCACCGAACCCCTGCGCTACCCCGAGGAATTCGTCCGCCACAAGATTCTCGACATCCTTGGCGACCTTTCCCTCATCGGCCGCCGCCTCTGCGCCCACATCGTCGCCGTCCGCCCCAGCCACGGTGGCAATTGCGAACTCGCCCGCCAGACCGCCGCCCAGCTCACAAAACCCCGCGTCGCCGCGCAAACCTTCGGCCCGCCCACCAAGCACCCCAAGGACGCCATGGGCGCTGCCGTCGCCAGCCTGATTCAGGACGGCACCGTGCTCGACATCGATCAGGTGATGAAGATCCTTCGCTACGGGTACCCGTTCCTGATGGTGGATCGCGTGGTCAAAATCGAGGGCAACAAAGTCTCTGCCCTCAAAAACGTCAGCGTCAACGAACCCTACTTTCAGGGCCACTTCCCCAACCACCCCATCATGCCCGGCGTGATGCAACTCGAGGCCATCGCCCAGGTCGCCGGCATCCTGATGATGCGCCAGGCCGAGAACTTCGGCAAAATCGCCTACTTCATGGCCGCCGACGACGTCAAATGGCGCAAGCCCGTCCGCCCCGGCGACGCCCTCCTCATCGAAGTCGAACTCACCCGCACCCGCGGCAAGATCGGCCGCGCCCGCGGCGTCTGCTCCGTTGCCGGCGAAACCGTCAGCGAAGCCGAAGTCACCTTCATGCTCGTCGATGCCTGAACATGGCCGTCGTTCATCCCACCGCCATCATCCATCCCACCGCGCAAATCGGTGACGCCTGCGAGATCGGGCCTTACTGCATCATCGAGGAACACGCCGTCCTCGGTCCCGCGTGCAAACTCCGCAGCCACGTCGTCATCGGCAGCCACACGGTCCTCGGTCGCGAAAACGAAATCTTCCCCTTCGCCTGCCTCGGTCAGAAATCCCAGGACCTCAAGTGGCGGGGCGGCACCACCTGGCTTCGCATCGGCGACCACAACACCTTTCGCGAATACGTCACCATCCACCGCGCCACCAACGACGGCGACGCCACCACCGTTGGCTCCCGCAACACCATCCTCGCCTACTGCCACATCGCCCACGACTGCCGCGTCGGCAGCCACGTCATCATGTCCAACGTCGGCACCCTTGCCGGCCACGTCACCGTCGAAGACCACGCCATCATCGGCGGCCTCGCCGCCGTCCATCAATTCTGTCGCATCGGCAAAATGGCCATCATCGGCGGCTGCTCCAAAGTCGTGCAGGACGTCCCCCCATTCATGCTCGCCGACGGCAACCCCGCCGAAACCCGCACCATCAACAAGGTCGGCCTCGACCGCAATGGCGTCAACGAATCCGTCCACACCGCCCTGAAACACGCCTACAAAATCCTTTTCCGCGAAGGCCTCACCATCCCCAACGCCCTGGCCAGGATCGAAGCCGAACTTCCACCCTCAGCCGAACTCCACCACCTCACCGCCTTCGTCCGCAGCAGCGAACGCGGCATCAGCAAATAACCCCTCGCTTCGCTCGGCACCCTGCTGCCCGGAGGGGACCGAACCCGCCGCAAGCAGCCAGCTTGGTGCCGCCGCCTTTCCTCGGCAGTTACTCCAAAACTCGGGTTTCCCTCCGCCGCCCCGCGAACCCCACCGTCTCCCGATACCCCACCCGTCGCGCCAGTTCGATCGCCTCACCGAGATTCAATCCAACCTCCCCCACCGCGTGCGCATCGGACCCGAACGTGATCGGCACGCCCAACGCGAACGCCCGCTCCAGCAACACCGGATTCGGATAAATCTCCCGGCAATCTTTCCGCAGGCCGGCCGTGTTCAACTCAATGGCAACATCCGCCCGCTTCACCGCCGCCAAAAAATTTTCATACAACGGCGCACAGTCCCGCTGCGGCCGGTGCCCAAACTTCTTTGGCAAATCCGCATGCCCGATGATCTCAAACAAACCCGACTCCGCCGCCATCGTCAGCCGCTCAAAATGAACCGACCACACTTCCCACGCTTCCCGGCGCTTCCACTCGGAAAGCTTGGCTGGATTGTCCACGTCCCACGAATCCGAGACATAATGCACCGAGCCGATGAAATAATCCCACGCGTGCCGCCCTGCCAGCTCCCGGATCCAGTCCTCCTGCCCCGGCAGATAATCCACCTCCAGCCCCAAACGGATCGTCAGCGCCGGATTCTCCCGCCGCGCCCGTTCCACCTTTGCCACATACTCATCGAGCTGGTCCGCCCGCATCCGCCAGTCATCAAAATCATCCCGCCGCATCGGCGAATGATCTGTAAATCCAATCTCGCGCAAGCCCACCCGCAATGCCTGCGCCGCATATTCCGTCGGCTCACCCGTCGCATGACGGCACAACGGCGTGTGCATGTGATAATCTGCCGGCAACTTCATTCCCCGACTGTGGCGAAGTCGAATCCGCACGCCAGCGAATTCCTGCCGCCAGTCCCGCCCGCCTCCGCGGTTCCATCAAGCCATCCGGGTGCGCATTCAGAATCTTCCGCCATCCCAAACCCCGCGCTTGATTATCTCGCCGCCGCGTGGCAATCCACCGCCAGAAAAAAGTGACCGCCCAACCGCATACCATCCACCTCCAACCTTGATCCGGCAGCGCCCCTCGGATTCCTCCCCAGCCATGCAAAAATTCAAATCCATTCCCGGCTCGATCATCGCCCCCCAAGGCTTCCTCACCTGTGGCGTCTTCTGCGACATCAAGCGCCTCGGCACCGGCAAAGGCTCCAACAAAGGCAAGAAGCGCGACCTCGCCCTCATCGTCTCCGAGGTTCCCGCGACCGTCGCCGGCATGTTCACCACCAATCAGATCTGCGCCGCGCCCGTCAAAGTCTGCGCACGCCAGATCCGTGGCGGCGTCGGTCAGGCCATCGTCGTCAACTCCGGCAACGCCAACGCCTGCACCGGACGCCAGGGCATGCAGGACGCCATTGCCATGACCGCTCTCGCCGGTCAGGAACTCCACCTGCCGCCCACCCAGGTTTTCGTCGCCTCCACCGGTCGCATCGGCGTGAACCTCCCGATGGAAAACGTCCGCGCCGGCATCCAACACGCCGCCAAACTGCTCGGCAACGCCCCCGAACACGCCGACGAAGCCGCCGAGGCCATCATGACCAGCGACACCAACCCCAAACAGGTCGCCGTCGAATTCAAGCTCGCCGGTCGGACCGTCCGCATCGGCGGTATCTGCAAAGGCGCCGGCATGATCCAACCCGGCATGAGCGCCACCGGCGCCCGCCCGCCTGCCGTGCCCGCGGGGCTCCACGCCACCATGCTCTGCTTCGTCACCACCGACGCCGCCATCGACGCCCCCGCCCTCCGCGCCGCGCTTCAGGAAGCCGTCGCCCACAGCTTTAACCGCATCACCGTGGACGGCGACATGAGCACCAATGACACCGTCCTCGTCCTCGCCAACGGCCTCGCCGGCAACCCGAAAATTCGCCGGCAAACCCCGGCCTTCACCACTTTTCAAGCCGCCCTCAACCACGTCTGTCTTGAACTTGCCAAAAAGATCGTGCGCGACGGCGAAGGCGTCACCCGCTTCGTCACCGTGCGGGTCAACGGTGCCAGAGCCTTCGCCGACGCGGATGCCGCCGCCCGCGCCGTCGCGAACAGCGCCCTGGTCAAAACCAGCTGGTTCGGCGGCGATCCCAACTGGGGGCGCATCATCGACGCCCTCGGCTACAGCGCGGCAACCGTCGTCGAAGACAAGGTGGACATCGGCTACAGCGCGCCCGGCAGCCGCAAGGTCCTCTACTCCCTCAAGCGCGGCCAGCCCACCAAGGCGACATTCCCGGCCCTTTGCGCCGCCGCCGCCCCCAAGGAATTCGACCTCCACATCAACCTCAATCTCGGCAAGTCCTCCGCCCTCATGTACGCCGCCGACCTCACCGAGGAATACGTCGAGTTCAACAAGGGCGACGTTTCCGACCCGGCGAAGTTGGGCGGTTGACATTCCTGCGCTCGTGATACACACGTATCACCATGAAGACAGCAACCATTCGAGGCCTTCGCAACGGGTTCGCCCGCGTCTCCAAATGGCTCGACGCCGGCGAGACCGTTCAACTCCTCAAGCGTGGCAAGCCTTTCGCACGGGTGGTGCCTGAGCCCAAATCGAAGAGCTTTCTGGGCTGCATGCGCGGCACAGCCAGGCTGTCGCCCGATTTTGACGCGCCGTTGGATGTGGACTGGGAGGCCATGAAGTAACTTACCTGCTGGACACGAACGTCTGGCTGTTCGGCGCAAATGCCCCGGATGCCCTGCCGGAGGATGTTCGCTCCATCCTTGGCAAGCGCGACGCACAGTTCGGGCTGTCCGCCATCAGTCTCTGGGAGGTTGGCAAAAAGCACCAACTCGGCAGGCTCGAATTGCAACACGACCTTGGCTCGTGGCTGCGGGGAGCTTTGGCCGCGCACATCCACGTGCTGGAGATCACTCCGGAAATAGTGGCTGATGCGATGAGCCTGCCAGCTTTTCCGAATCGTGATCCCGCGGATGAGCTTGTCGTGGCCACGTCCCGAGTCCACCAGCTCACGTTGCTCACTACCGACACCAAGCTCAAGGGCTACCGCCACGCGCGCATCCAGTACATCACACCCATTCAAGAGACGGGGAAGAAATGAGTCCGAAGCGCCAGACGGTTGGATCGTTGAATGCCGCCGACCTCACCGAGGAATACGTCGAGTTCAACAAGGGCGACGTTTCCGACCCGGCGGCTCTCGGGGGCTGAACCGGGGAACCCGCGGACTATCGGGCCGGCAGAATCCCGTCGTACACCGCCGCCAACGACAGGGAAAAACCAATCGCTTCAAGCCGCAGAACCGCCTCCGCAACCGTCACCATTTCCGGTCGCCAGCCGCTGGCCCGGCGGAACACCGCCACCTCCATCCGGTCCTGCGCCACCAGCACGTATTCCTCCAGCGTCTCGATTTGGGTGTAACCCAAAAACTTCTCCCGCCGGTCCGTCCGCTCGGTCGCCTCCGAAAGCACCTCGATCAATACTCGCGGGAACCGCTTGAAAAGGCGGTCGGTATCCCGCGGATCGCACGCCACCATCAGGTCGGGGTAGTAGAACAAATCATCCCCCGCAATGCCCAAACGCAGCCGAACATCCGCCATGAAAACCCGACAGGCTTTTCCGCGAAGACGCCCGTGCAACGCGGTCGCAATATTAAGGCAAATTCCGTTGTGCTCGTCGCTGGCCCCCGCCATCGCATACACCACCCCGCCGAGATACTCATGCCGCACCTCGCCGTGCGCCTCGCCGTCCAGGTAGTCCTGCATGGAAACCTCCTGCAACTTATCGGCTGTCCGCATGCCGACATCCCTCCAAACTTGCCCCTGTTTAACAAGCTCCAGCACAGCGTGCCAACAGTCCCGCCCCCCTCCACCCGCTCGAAATCTTTCCTTCCGCCCGCCTGCTCCGAACGCTACATCTAAGCCCGATGCACGATCCGACCGCCAAAGCCGCCACGCTCCTCGAAGCCCTCCCCTACATCCAGAAATTCAGCCATGCCACCTTCGTCGTAAAATACGGCGGCAGTTTCATGGACTCCCCCGACCCCGCCATCCGCAGCGGCGTGGCGCGCGATGTCGTTTTCCTCGAAGCCGTCGAAATCAACCCCGTCGTCGTCCATGGCGGCGGCAAAGCCATCACCCGTGCGATGGAAAAAGCCGGTCTCAAGGCGAATTTCATCCAGGGCCAGCGAGTTACCGACGAACCCACCGTCGCGGTCGTGGACCAGGTCCTGTCGCGCGAGATAAACCCCGAGATCGTCCACCTCATCAATTCACTCGGCGGTGCGGCCAGGGGCTTTGCCGGCACCGACATCTTCACCTGCCGCAAACTGTGGCTCGACGACAAGGACCGCCCCGGCGCCAAGGTGGACATCGGCTTTGTCGGCGACGTCGTGGCCGCCAACACCACGCCGTTGCTCGAATGCATCGCACAAGGCATCACCCCGGTCATCAGCCCCACCGCCCGCGGTGAGGATGGCAAAATCT
>CAZUUP010000343.1:0-6719 GCA_964623105.1 uncultured Akkermansia sp. | reverse complement strand
CCGGTTAGTGGTTTGCCAGCGGCAGGATGGTTTTCAACTGCGGAATCTAGGTTCATTTGACCCCGCCAGTTTGTGCCCGAAATCGTGGGATTTCGGACATAGATCGGCAGCAATTCTTCCGTTGGCTGCCCCGCGCCCTTTAGCGCTGCAACTGCTTTTCCAAAAAGCTCACCTGCTGCCGCACATTCGGGTCCACTTCCATCCGCCCCTTCACCAGCTTGCACGCGTGCAACACCGTCCCGTGATCCCGGCCGCCAAACGCATCCCCGATCGAATTCAGCGAATTCTCCGTCAACTGCCGCGACAGATACATCGCCACCTGCCGGGGAAACGCGATATTCTCCGGCCGCCGCTTGCTCGTCATGTCCGCCAGCCGGATGTCGTAATGCTCCGCCACCTTCCGCTGGATCAACTCGATGTTGACCGTGAACCGCCCCTCCTCGTTCAACACCTCGCGCAACAGATTCTCCACCATCTCGATCGTCAGCTTCTTCCCCGTCAGCGACGCATACGAGGCCACGCGGATCAACGCCCCCTCAAGCCGGCGAATGTTCGTGCGAATCCGGTTCGCCAGGAAATTCATGATCTCCTCCGGCAGATGCACTCCCATCTGCATCTCCTTCTTCCGGAGAATCGCCAGCCGCGTCTCCACATCCGGCGGCTGCAAATCCGTCACCAACCCCCACTCGAACCGCGACACCAGCCGGTGCTCCAGATTCTGGATCTCGCTCGCCGGCCGGTCGCACGTCATCACGATCTGCTTGTGCCCCTCGTGCAACGCATTGAACGTGTGGAAAAACTCCTCCTGAATCCGCTCCTTCCCCGCCAGAAACTGGATGTCATCGATCAACAACACATCCGTGCTCCGATACTTCTTGCGGAACCGCACCAGCTGGTTGTTCTGAATCCCGTCGATGAATTCGTTGGTGAACTTCTCCGAGGACACATACGCCACCCGCGCGCCCTTTTTATGCGCCACCACGTAGTTGCCGATCGCGTGCAGCAAATGCGTCTTGCCCAGCCCCACGCCCCCGTAGATGAACAGCGGATTGTACGACTTGCCCGGCGCCTGCGCCACCGCCATCGCCGCGCTGTGCGCAAACTGGTTGTTCGTCCCCACCACGAAAGTCTCGAACGTGCTCTTCGGGTTGAACACCGGTTCCCCCGCCGGCACCACCTCACGCGCCCCCGCCTCGGGCGCCGGGACAGCCGCGCTTCGACTCGCCGGCGTTGCCGCCTCATGCACCGCCGCGTGCCCGTTGCCCCTGGACGGATCGACCACAAACTTCACCCGCACCTCCTGCCCCGACACCATCATCAAAACCTCTTGCAGCAACCCCGCGTAATTATCCGTCAGCCACACCCGGCAAAAATCATCGTTCACACACACCGACAACGTGCCCCCCTCGAACGCCCCGATCCGCAACGGCGCAAACCACAGCTTGTAAATGTCGGGGCTCAACATCGACCGCAATTGCTGCTGTGCGGCCGCCCAAATGGTCGCCGCTGAAACCTCCATCTCACCCAGCACCCTCCCTGCCAGATTCGCCTGTTTATTCACTGTCACGTGTAACTCGTTTGTAACAATTCGTTTAGACCGCACACCGGCAGCTTGCGCCGCCGCCACCCGCCGTCCCCATCACCCGCACCAATCGCCCCAATCCCACCGTCGCCTACCGCATAAAAAGCGCGCAAACAACACACCATCAGACACTTAACTAAATCACCCTAACCCCGGCACCCCGCCACCACCCGACACCCCGACCCCGGCAATTCCCGCCGTCACATTGTTTGTGAACTCCGTTGTAGTCATTCCCCGTCCGGCACGCGAGGAGAAGATATTAACTGTTGTTCACAAGTTGCTCACACCCAACATTCCCGCGCCATTCCGCCGGTTTTCGGCGAAAAAGGGCACCGCGCCACAGCGCAATGCCCTCAAAAGCTTCGGGGAGAACGTTCGGGCGAGTAAAGCGAAAATCATCCCCGCCCGCGGCGGCCGCTTCTCGCCTTACAAAGCGCCGTCGCCCGTTTCCTCCGTGCGAATCCTCACCGCCGACTCCACCGCCGACACAAACACCTTGCCGTCCCCGATCTTCCCCGTCTTGGCTGACTGCACAATCGCCTTCACCGCCGCGTCCACACGATTGTCCGCCACCACCATCTCAATCTTCAGCTTCGGCAGAAAATCCACCGTGTATTCGCTCCCGCGGTAGATTTCCGTGTGCCCCTTCTGCCGGCCAAAACCCTTCACCTCACTCACCGTCATTCCCTCCACTCCCACGCCCGTCAGCGCGTCCTTCACATCTTCCAAACGGAACGGTTTGATGATTGCCTCGATTTTTTTCATGAGAAATTTTGCTTTCTGCCGGATAGTAGCCCCGGCTCCTTTCGTGTAAACAGCTTTCTAAAAAAACACCCGCGCCAACGCCCCGCCAAAAAATCCCGCCGCACCACACGCCATGCCCCCCCTCAAACCCGCGCTCGCCCTCCTGCTCCTCGCCCTCGGCGCCCTCGGCGGCATCCTCGCGGACCGCCATCTCCTGCGCCCGGCCACACCCACCCCGCCCGCCGCGCCACCCGCGCCCGACCTCACCCCGCGCATCCCCGCCAAGCCCGCCCCCACCAGCGTCCCCGCCGCGCCAATTCCTCCCGCCAACCCGCTCCCCGCCAGCGAACTCGCCGCCCGCATCCAAACCGCCCTCCGCGATCCCAACCCCGACAGCCGTCCCGAAGCACTCGCCGAAATCGCCGCCCACCTCGCGCCCGCCGACATCCCCGCCGCCCTGCTCCACGCCCGCGCCATCACCCACGCCGAACTCCGCGCCATCTTCACCCAAAACCTCTTCGCCCGCTGGGCCCAGTTCCAACCCGCCGCCGCCATGGCCCACGCCCAGTCCCTCTCCAACCCCGCCGACCGCACCGCCGCCATCGACCAGATCCTCTCCCACTGGGCCACCGCCGACACCGCCGCCGCCGTCGCTTGGGCCACGGCACTCCCCCCGGGCAACACCCGCCACCAAGCCCTCCAAACCCTCGCCCAAACCCTCGCCAACACCGACCCCAAGGCCGCCTTCGAACTCCTCCTCGAAAACGGCGCCCTCCGCGGACGCGAGGGCCCCCGCGACCGCGAAGGCACCGCCGAACTCATCTTCGGCAACTGGGTCGCCCAAGACCCCGGCGCCGCCATCCAGGCCCTCCAGAAAATCCCCGCCGGCCCCCAGCGCGACAACCTCATCGCCAGCATCGCCACCCAATGGGCCAGCCACGAACCCGCCGCCGCCCTCGCCTGGATCAAGCAACTCCCCGAAGGCAACGCCCGCCGCAACGCCATCCAATCCATCGCCGCCCAACTCGGCTCCACCCATCCCCAGACCGCGCTCGACCTCGCCCTCACCCTCGCCCCGAACCAGTTCCAGGCCGACGCCATCAGCACCACCATCTCCCAATGGGCCACCACCGACCCCGCCGCCGCCGCCGCCTGGATCAAACAACTCCCCGAAGGCCGCTCCCGCCAGGCCGCCACCAGCAGTCTTGCTACCGCCCTCGCCCACACCGACCCCAACTCCGCCCTCACCTGGGCCCAGACCATCACCGCCACCCAACTCCGCCAGCAAACCCTCCAGAACATCCTCTCCACCTGGGCCTCCTCCGACCCCAAAGCCGCCGCCACCTTCGCCCAGGCCCAACCCGCCGGCGCCGCCACCACCACCCTCCTCAACACCGTCGCCTCCGCCTGGGCCGCCACGGACCTCGACGCCGCCACCGCCTGGCTCAAGACCCTGCCACCCGCCATTCAACGCGACGCCGCCCACGGCATCGTCAATCAACTCGCCACCGAACGCCCCGCCCAGGCCGCCGAATGGGTCCTCGCCCTTCCCCCCGGCGCCCAGCGCAACTCCATGATCAACACCGTCGCCGCCCAATGGGCCGCCGCCGATCCCGAGGCCGCCGCCGCCTGGGCCCAAAAACTCCCCCCCGGCCAAAACCAGCGCGAAGCCCTCCAAACCATCACCACTCAGATGGCCGCCAACGATCCCGCAGCCGCCGCCCGATTCATCAGCCAGTTCCCCGCCGGCCCCCAACGCACCGACCTCATCGCCAACGTCGCCTCCCAATGGGCTGGCCTGGACCTCGACGGCGCCCTCGCCTGGGCCAGGCAACTCCCCGACGAACCCACCCGCGCACGCGCCCTTAGCGAAGTGAGCCAGCAATGGGCCGAAACCGACCCCGCCGCCGCCGCCGCCTTCGCCCTCTCGCTTCCCCGCAGCGACAACTCCCGCGAAGCCCTTCAGAACATCGCCAACCTCTGGGCCGCCAACGACCCCGCCGCCGCCGTCACTTGGGCCAACCAGCTCCCCGCCGGCCAGCAACGCGCCGACCTCATCACCGCCATCAGCTCCGCCTGGGCAGAACACTCCCCCGTCGATGCCGCCACCTTCGTCGCCTCCCTCCCCGACGGCCCCGGCCGCAACGAAGCCCTCCGCAACGTCATCAACTCCTGGGCCCGCTCCGAACCCGACGCCGTCGCCGGCTGGGTCGCCGCCTTCCCCCCCGGCCCCACCCGCGCCAACGCCGCCGCCAGCATCGCCACCCAATGGGCCCAGCAAGACCCCGCCGCCGCCGGCCAATGGATTCAATCCCTCCCCGCCGGTCCCGACCGCGACCCCGCCCTCTCCGCCTACGCCGCCAACCTCGCCGCCACCGACCCCGCCAACGCCGCCCGCTGGGCCGCCACCATCTCCGACCCCGAGACCCGCGACCAACGCCTCCACAACATCGCCCGCCGCTGGCTCCGCACCGACGAACCCGCCGCCCTCAACTGGATCCAGCAATCCCAGCTCCCCGCCACCCTGAAAGAAAAACTCCTTAAAAAATAGCCCTCCCTCACCCACTTTCCGCCAACTGGCACCAAGAAAAACCGCCGCGAAGTCATTTCACTCACCATTGCGCCGAACCACTACCACCCGGATCGAGCTCGCCTACCAACGCTCTTGGCCGGAGTGATGCGCCTGAAATCGGGGAGCACACGCCTAGCCAACCCCAGAAGCGTCCCATGACACCGCTTACCGCTCTTGTGATATTAATTTTCGGCACGCTCCTCTGCTGCCCTTGTGTCGCGGCGGATCGTGTGACGGTATTTAAAAAGAGTTCCGGAGGCACCACCGTTCCAGAAGTGATTTCGCAGCGCCGAATCCAGGAAATCTCAATCCTGAAATCTATTGATGCAATAGATCAAGGCAGTGTTCTTCCTGGCTTTGGATTTCCCGAAAATGGGATCCGGATGGCGCTGATAGATTTGGATCCCGCCCGTGCGAATCCAACTAGGGTCTATATCGCACTCGTCCTTCGCAACGACTCAAGCCAGGGTCTTACCTTCCACGGACATGATTCCCGCGTGATCAAGATTTCCGGATTTGACGAAATGGGGCAACCGCTTGCACGCACAGTACTTGGCAACAGCAGTTATGGCGGACCGAATACTGCCGCCGTTTCAATATCAGTCAGCCAGACGGTGCTTCCTCCAGGGGCGCAGGTTGTCTATGAGATCAATCTCGCCACCTTATTTGTGATTCCTCCTAACAAATCAGCCACTTTTTCGGGAAGCGCAATTCTTATGCAGAGCAGAGACATTCCCCGTATTGAGGTTCGTTCCCCGAGCGTTTCAATAGTGCCAAAGACCGCTGACGCTTCCAGAAGCATCTACGATCCACCGATCGTGCCTGAGTGGGTTGAAGCGCGGGTGAAGGCTTATGTCGCAACCAATGGCATCGTTCAACGATCAAACGCGGCAGCCAGGGCGGCGCAAACAATGGCCAAGCCCACAAATTTCGTATTTTTCAGCAGCCTCCCGAACGTCACGCCGACGAATCCGTTTGTGCGGCCCCCTCAAAAAGACATGCCCCCGGTTTCCGCCCCATCGCCTGCCCAAATGGACGACGGAGTTTATTGGGGATCAGTGACAAATAACGTCAAACTCGGTCTGGTGCCGTCCCTCGATTCGGATAAGGTCATGCTATACTTCGGAACGGAGGAATTGTATTCTATGGCTAAGGTATTTATAGCTCGCAACACAAGGTGTGTGACTCTTCACTTGAAGCGCATCAAGGAACGTCAGCCCGGGAGCAAAATGAAATCAGTAGTGTTGGGCGAATGGAATGCTAGCATAATCGGGGTAAAAGTACTTCGCAGTTTCTATCGCTCGCGCCCAAAATTTGAAAAGCATCTATTCGACCGTCCTTTTCAATCCGGACTGCTCGTTCTTTCGGACTATTTCAAGCCTCTTGAACGCGGAAGTTATGAATTGGAGGTTCAGGTAACAGTGTATCTTCAGGATTCAGATGGAAAGTATTCTCCACTGAGACTGCCCCCCGCACGGACAAAACTGAACGTGATGGAAGATATCCGCTGATCCAGAAAATGCGTCAGTTCTTGAGTTTGTTATATCAAGACTAGCGAAGAGATCTCTTGGTCAGGAGGATGTCCCCGTCAAGCTGGCGGCACCGCCCTCAACAACACCTACCACGCCACCGGCGAGCGCCAGCGCACCTCCGGTTCCCGAACCTACCCCGTGGAATACACCTACGACCACGCCGGTCGCATGAAGACCCTGAAAACCTGGCGCCATTGCGCCAGCGACACCGGGGCCGCCCTCACCACCTGGAATTACTCCGCCCAACGCGGCTTCCTCCTCTCCAAACAATACGCCGACAGCCAGGGAC
>CAZUUP010000342.1:2457-6741 GCA_964623105.1 uncultured Akkermansia sp. | reverse complement strand
GTGTAGAGGAAATATTCGGAGAGACCTTCCTTCACAATCTCGCGGGGTTTGCCGTCGGCCATGGCGGCGGCTTTGGCGAGGGCCATGCCGGATTCGCGGCGGAAGGCCGTGCCCGGCGGCGGGGCGGCGGGAGCACTGGTGACGGGGGGGTGGGGCTGGCCCCCGGGACGTCCCTGGCGGGCGAGTTGGGCGATGTCTTCGACGAGGCGGATGGTGCCGACGACGAGGCGGACCTGGGCGTTTTCGTAGTCTTCGCCGGAGTTGTTGTTCACGCGGACGTTGCCGGCGAGTTGCATGAGTTTCTCGGTCGGGTTCACCTCGGCGACGTAGTCGGCGGACCAATTGATGCCGCTGGTGAAGTAGCGGATCTCGACGGTCACTTCGCCCGCAAACTCACTGTTGATGCGCCATTCGAGCGTATTGGTGACTCGCGGGGGGAAACTGACATCGAGGACTTCCACCTGATCGGCGGCGGTGAGGGCGCGGAACTCGACGGAGGTGGGATCGATGAGGGTGTTGGCCCAGGAGAATTCGAGCTTGTTCAGACCTTTGCGAAAGGTGAGGGCGCGGGTTTCTTTGACCAGGGTAAGGTCGGCGGAGTTATAGATGGTGAGTTGAACGGAGTCGCGTCCGGGAAGGGAGACGACGTTGATACGGGCGTGCGCGGCGGGGTTGAGGAGGAAGGAGAGACAGAGGGAAAGAGAGAGAGCGAGACGACGTGAACCGGAGGGAGGGTGCGCGTTGGTGTTTATTGACGCGGGCGAATGGTCGGCGGGTGGCGTTGTGGCCGATTCGGTGCCGATGGGAAGGGAGCAGGCTGATGCCCGGTGGACGGACGGGGCGAGCAAGGGCGGAAGCAGGCGGATGGTTTTCATGGGAGGAACTCCATTGGGGTGAAATGCGGAGAAGCTCAGTAGCTCGTGGGTTCGTTGCCCTGCACGTTGATGCGGTGGAGTTGGAAGTTGATGGTGGTCTTCTTCGTGCCGGTGCTTTCGGCGGGAAGGGTCAGCTTGTACTCGATGGTGAAGGCGTCCTTGCGGTCGTACTTGTGAGTGCTCTCGATCATCTTCCAGTAGCCAGGGATGTGCTCGGTGATGACGAGTTCGGCGGGGACTTTTTTGAAGTTCTCGATTTCGATCTTGTAAACCTCGTCGGTGTTCCACACGACGACCTGGTTGCCGTTGTTGCGGCGCATGTCGGTGCGTTCGTCTTTCATCTTGCGCTGGGTGACTTTGACTTCGCGGCTTTCACCGATGAAGAGCTTCAGTTCGCGGTCGGCCGGGGTGAGGGTGGCCCAATCTTCGCCGGTGAACGCGACGCCTTCGCCGGCCTTGCCGCCGGGGGCTTCGGCCTGCTCCTTGGTTTTGATGAAGATGCGGACCTTGCCGGGGAGAAGGGTGTGGGTGCCGAGCTTGGATTCCTTGTCGTTCTTGATGATGTAGGTGAGGGGGAGGCCGATGGTGTTCTTTTGGTACTCGGGGTCCCACGGCTGTTTGGCGGCGTCCCAGTTGAGGACTTTGCGGATGGGCAGGGCGTCCACGCGTTCGGAGAGGAGTTCGAGGACTTCGCCGGCGGCGATGCTTTTCTTGAAATTGGCGCCGTAGCCGATGCCGACCTCGGCTTCGGTGAGGTCTTCGCCGGAGTCGTTGCGGAGGCGGAGGTAGTTGCGGAGGTTCAGCGATTTTTCATCCGGCTCGGCGACGGCGCGATAGACGACATCGCGGCCGAGGCCCTGCAGGAGATAGGAGATGCGCATGCGCTCTTCTTTGGCGTCGGGGCTGCTGATGGCCCAGATGAGGGCGTTTTCATTGGGCGGGTAGCTGGTGTTGAGAATGATGACCTTGTCGGGCTGGCTCAACATGCGGACCTGGATGGAGGCGGGGTCGATGTTTACGCCGCGCCAGGAGAAATCGACCTGGTTGACGCCCTTTTGGAGGGTGAGGATGCGCTCCTCCTCGACGAGCGTGGCGTTCGGGTGGGCGAGGGAGACGACAACGCGCGCCCGCTCGGGGAGGGCGACGAGTTTGACGCGCGCCTGCGCGGAGGCGGCGGCGAGGGTGAGGACGGTGAGGGAGGTGAGGAGGTATCGAGGGTTCATGGCTGCCTTTGTGGGTTGGTTCGGAAAAGCTTTCTAATGGGCTTGGTCGAAAAAGTCGCGACTATTTTGCCGGTTACAGAGGGGTTAGACGGGCAGGTTGCGGGAATGCTCCCGGAAAATTCCCGCGTGAAAAGCCGCTGTCGTACCGGGGCTTCCGGTTGAATCTGCCAACGGGTCCCGCGCCAAGGCGGGCGGCTGCGGAGGAGGGGTTGGGGGTGGCGGAGGAAGGCTCCGCAGCCCGAGGAAAGCTGGGGGCAACTGCCAAAGCGCCGGTGCGCAGCGGTGGCGGGGCGGCTGCTACGGTTGCTTGGCGGGCTTGGGGTCGGCGCTGATTCGCTTGAGCCAGCCGCTGGCCAGCGGAGCTTTCTTGAAGTCCTCGTAGCCATCGCCGCCGAGGACGCCGGTGACGGCGGCTTCGGTCTCGGACCGGATGTTGGCGAGGGCGGTGTTGCGTTGTTCGGCGGAGAGGGCGGCGTCGGCGCGGATTTTTTTGGCCTGTTCCTCGGCGACCTTTTTCATCTCGAACACTTTGTTGGCCGCGTCGCGCCCGAGTTTTTGTTTTTCGGTGACGCGGTAGAGGTTCTGGTAAACAAAATCCTGGGCGCGCTCGTAATCGGCGAAGCGGGTTTCGCCGAGGGTTTGCTTGAGTTCGGTTTCCATGGCCTTTTTGGCGGCATCGTACTTCTCGCGCTCGGCCTTGTCCGAGGGGGGAACGCCAGTGAAGCCAAATTCGTCGTCGAGTTTTTTCCGAGCCTTGAAGGCGGCGCGAAACTCCTGCTCGTTGGGATCGAAGCTGGCGAGTTGAAAGCGCATCATGTTCGCCGTTTGCGACATGCGGAGGTTGTAATCCTCGAGTTCTTGCGGGGTGAGAACCTTGGCCAGTTCGGCTTCTTTCTCGCGCTGGACTTTGGCCATGTTCTTCATGGCATCACCGTCGCCGATGCCGCCGCTGTCCATGGATTTCATGAGCTTGGCGCCAAATTTCTGTTCGATTTCCATCGCGAGGGTCTGCTTGCTGGCGGGGAGGAAATCGAGCATGCGTTCGAAGGGGTTGACGCCGCCGAACATGGCCATCATGTCGGGCTTTTCCTCGGGCGCGGAGCCGAGCAGTTCGGTGAGCAGGGCGCGTTTTTCGCGGGCGACGGCCTGGCGTTTCTCGATTTGGGTCTCGTCGGCCATCTGTTTGAACATGGCCATGCCGGGTTTCCAGTACTCGAACTTGTTGGTGCCGCCGGGCCGGAGTTCCCGCAGGCGGGAATCGTAGAGCTTGTTGACGTCGGCGGTGATGATGTCGCGGATGGTCTCGTCCGGGCAGCCGATGGAGCGGAGGTTGGCGATGTACTGGCGGTAATCGGCGGACTCGACCTTGCGCCAGTCGATCTTCTCGATGGCGGTGTTGGTGACGATGCTCTGCTGGACCACCGCCGCTGCCTTGGGCTTGGGCGGGGCGGGGGCAGGCGCTATTTGGGAGGCCGCGGGGGAGGGGGGTGCCGGCGCGGCGGACGGCGGGTTGACTGGAGCCGGTTCGGGCCTTCGTAGATAGGCCACCGCGAGAGCGGCGTTAATGGCCAGCGAAACAAACAACAAAGTTTTCGCGTTCATAGGAACCTTCTAGTTTAATTTGAGTGCAGCATCCTCGTTCTGCAGGGTCATCTGATACCGGTCGATGGTTGTCGCCGACGAACCTCTGCCCGGGGGCGGTTGCCGGGTTGTCCGGCGTTCAAACGACAAATCCATCACCAAACCGGTTTCGGGATCAACCCACGCCACGCCCACGACGGCGCAGGCGGTTACCGCAAACTGGGGAGGACCGGACGGAGATACTGTCGGGTCGAGTGTACCGGAGAACTCGATGAGCGCGTGGCGGCGGTGCCGGTATTCGAGATCGCCCCGGTAAACACTGACGACTCTCAATGCGGCTGTATCCCACGAGCTAACCGGGAAGGGTTGGCGGGATTCCCAGTTGTCCCCGGGTTTCAGCGGGCCGGTGGGAAATCCGATGATGGGCTGCGTAAGGCGCAGCAACGAGTCGTCGCGGGTAAGGAATCGCAGGGTGCTAACCTCCCCGGGGGCGGCCCCAGAATTCAACCGGGATCGCAGTTGCTCGGCGTCGAGTAGTTTGTCTACCCGGCCGCCGGCATTCAACAGCAACCGGAACTTCTCGCCGACGAGTCGGCGAACGGCGG
>CAZUUP010000342.1:0-2357 GCA_964623105.1 uncultured Akkermansia sp. | reverse complement strand
CGGCGGGTGGGCTACCGGAACGGAGAAGCGGCCGACCGTCGATCCGGATTTCCGCATCGGCCGCGGCGAAGGTGATTTCCAACTCACGACCGCCCGAAACCGGGCCGTCGTTCACGGCGATCCGGCAATCCAACCGCTGATAGAATTCCGATAGCATGGGAGACGGCGCGTTTGGGGACTGGGAATACGTTTCCGAGCGCAGGAGAAAACGGCGGTTGAGCGGCCAGCGGGGGCGCAGGTCGATCTGGCCGCCGATCGGATCGAGCGGCCGGATGCCCGGGTTGGGAACCGCGGGTGGTGGAATCGTCGGCATGGGACCGAACGGGGTGGGCAACGGCGCGGGGGGTGGCGCGGCCAACGACGTGCCTCGGTTGAACCCCGGAGGCGTGTAGGGCGGCGCCGGTCGTAGATCGGGGGTTGCCGCAGGTCGCGCGGCCACGAGTTGCGCGTGTTCGGTCGCGGAGAGGGAGGTGGATTTGAGCAATTCGACTTTGCTGTCCGCGCGGCGGGTGCCGGTGCGCGTGGCATTGCCGTACGAGACCGTGTTGGTGGTCCATTCGGTGCGTGCCCCGCTGACGAACAAACCGCGCCGTGGATCGAACAGGAATCTGCCGCTGGAGGCTCCGGTGAGCGATGGTGGCCGGGGTGACAGGGAATTGGCGCTCGCGTCCGGCGAGATCACGCCCTGTACCGTGACCGCGACGCAATTTTGCCCGCCGTGTTTCGCCCATTCGCTGGCGGTGGAGGTTTGACGTCCGAGTGTTCCGCGCAGCGGACCGGTCGTGTTGGATTGGGTGGTGGACCAGGACTCACCCAGGCGCACCGATTTTTCCGGGAGCGGCCCTGGCAGGGCGATGGCTTCGCCCAGCACGACCTCGTTGATAATTCCGCGCATAACCGCCTCGGCGCCTGGAGTCGGCCCGGTGCCCAGGCTTCGGAACAGTTCGCTGGTGCCGAGCAATTCCTCGAGCTGTCCGCGGCGGTCGGTCAGGCAGTGTATTTTGGCCCCGACCAGCCGTTGAAGTGCGGCGAAGGGCCGATTGGTCGGAGCGGACGTGGAAGTGGCGGTTGAGTCGAAGGTGAATCGGGATTTCGGTCCGATGCCCAGTTCGGAACGCAACCGGAGGATTTCCAGCACGGCGTAGTGGCCACCGGATTCCCGTTTCTCGAGCACCGAGATGGCCAGGTCCATGGCCGTCACATTGGTCAGGGGCGCGGCGGCGGCCCCCGTCAGTCCGGGCATGGCCGTGACTGTCGTCGATTCGTACTGCTGGAGGTAGCGCCGTCCGACCTGCCAGCCTGCGCCGAAGTTGATCTCGCCGGTGAATTCGGATTTCGGGGTGGTGCGGCAGCCCCACAGGGCGGATGCAAGACCCAGCGCCACGAGCAGGTACGAGGAGTGTTTTTTCCACGACCACCGGGACGGGATTCCGCCGAGCTGGCTTGCAGGCGGGCGCGGGTGGGGGGTCGGCTTCACTTTGCCACGTCGGTGATTTCCAGGATTTTGACTCCGACTTTCGAACGCATCTTGTTTTCGACGGTCTGACCGCCAACGGAGAACTTCATGGTGTTTTCCTGCTGATTGAACGAATCGACGACCATCCCAATCGCGGGGTCGAACCATACTTTGCCCGCCGCCTTGCCGTTCTCGATGGTCACCCCGAGTGCGTCGGGGGCCGTGCTGGGCTTGTTGGTGACGGTGCCGGTGAATTCCAGCAGGGCGCAGCGGCGTTTGTCGTGCTCCTCCCAACCTTTGAAGGTATAGGTCATCTCCGTGATGTTGGTCCCGGCCTTGCCCATCGGGGTCTCCTGCTGTGCCGACCAGGTGTCGCCAATCTTTACCGGGCGGTCCGGCAAACCGCGGGTCAACACCACCACGCGCTTGAGGTTTTCCTCGTTCAAAAGGCTGGTCAGTATGTTGTTTGCCTGGCTTGGCGGGCCTGTCACCAGTCGTTTCTGCACCTCCTGGGCACCGACCACCTTCTGGATGGCGCCGTTGGTATCCGTCCAATACACCAGCTTCAATCCAACCAGTTTCCGGAATGCCGCCGCCACCACGTTGGTCCGGTCGCCCTTCGTGTCGGATTTGGAGTCAAACATCATCAACGGCTTGCCATCGGTACGCGAATCCAGCCGCTGCCCGATGAATTCCAGTTCCAGCTCCCGTCCACCGTCTTCACGTTCCTTCACCACCGTGATCGAATAGTCCTGCGACTGGGCGGTTTCCTGTCTTTTCGCGGCGGGCATTCCGGCGACCGTTGATTCGATCTCCTGGGTGGTTTCCATCCGCTGGAGGTAACGTTTGCCCACCGGCCATTTCAGGCGCAAATCCACCGAGTCCCCGGCCGGTGCGTTCG
>CAZUUP010000341.1:0-6754 GCA_964623105.1 uncultured Akkermansia sp. | reverse complement strand
GGGTCGAGTGCCGGGGTTGCTGGCACGGGGGCGGGTTGGGGTGCGCGGCGGAAGCGGGCGGCGAGGTCGCTCAATTCGGTGTAGATGACGGGGATGACGAAGAGGGTGAGGAAGGTGCTGGAGATCATGCCGCCGACGACGGCGACGCCCATGGGTCGGCGGCTTTCGGCGCCGGCACCGAAGCCGATGGCAATGGGGACGATGCCCGCGATGGTGGACAGGGCGGTCATGAGGATGGGGCGCAGACGGGCCTTGCCGGCCTCGGTCATGGCGTCATGCGGGGTGACGCCGCGGGCGACCTGCTGGTTGGCGAACTCGACGAGCAGGATGGAGTTCTTGGTGACGAGGCCGACGAGGAGGATGAGGCCGATGAGGCTGAAGAGGTTGATGTTCATCGCCGGGATGGGCGGGAGGAGGCCGATTTTACTTACGAAGTTGACGAGCCAAAGGAGGCCGAAGGCGCCGATGCCGGCGAGCGGGACGGCGAGCATGACCGTGAAAGGATGCACGAGGCTCTCGAACTGGGCGGCGAGCGTCATGTACACGATGATAAGGGCAAGGAGCATGACGAAGATAAATTCGGCGCCGGCATCCTTGAGATCCTTGGATTCGCCGGACCAGTCGTAGAGGAAGCCGGCGGGGAGGTCGTTGCGGATGAGGTCCTCGACTTTTTCGATGGCGGTGCCGAGGGGGATGTTGTTGAGCGAGGCGGAGATGGTGGTGCTGCGGAGGCGGTTGTAGTGCTCGATGGCGTTGGGGGCGGCGGCGGTCTGGTGGGTGACGATGCTGCTGAGCTGGATGAGGCGACCGTCCTGGTTGCGCACGTAGAGGCGGTCGAGGCTCTGGGGGGTGAGGCGGGAGAGGCGCTCGAGCTGGGTGATGACTTCGTATTGTTTGCCGTCGAGCTTGATGCGGCTGAGGTCGAGTCCGCCGAAGAGTATCTGGAGGGTGCGGGAGATGTCCTCGATGGAGACGCCGAGGGCGGCGGAACGGTTGCGATCGATGTCGAGGCGCAGTTCCGGCTTGGTGACCTCGAAGGAGGAGCGGGCGTTGAGGAGGAAGCCAGATTGGCGGAGTTTGTTGAGGACTTCGCCGGTGTAGCGGTTGAGGGCGTCGAGGTCCTGGGTCTGGAGGACCAGTTGGAAGGGGGAACCAAAGCCGCGGCCGATGGCCTTGGGGATGGTGGGGACGGCGATGGCGCCCTCGATTTCGGTGAAGAACTTGAGGCGGAGTCCGCCGGGGCCGTTGACGATCTCACGGATGCCGCGCTGGCGGGCGGCGCGGTCCTTGAAGCGGACGAAGAGGATGGAGCTGTTGGCCTGGCCGGGGCCGGCGAGGGCGAAGGCGGTGACGGAGCCGAAGGCCTCGATCTCGGGGACGGCCTTGAGGATGTTCTCCATCTCGCGGACCTGGCGGTCGGTGTATTCGCTGGTGGAACCTTCGGGGGCGAAGACGAAGCAGAGCAGTCGGCTCTTATCCTCCTCGGGGAGGAATTCGTATTCGAGGGCCTTGAAGGTGACGAGCATGAGGACGAGGCTCGCGCCGGTGAGGAGGATGACGATCCAGCGGTGGGAGAGGGACCAGGCGAGGGAGCGTTCGTACCAGCGGTTGAAGGGGTGAATGACGAAGCGGTCGAACTGGGTGACGATCCAGGATTTCTTTTCCTGGTCGATGGGTTTGAGGAGGCGGGCGGCCATCATGGGCGAGAGGGTAAGGGCGACAAAGGCGGAGATGGCGACGGACCCGGCGACGGCGACAGCGAACTCGATGAAGAGGCGGCCGGTGGCGCTTTTCTGGAAGGCGAGGGGAAGGAAGACGGCGACGAGGGACACGGTGATGGCGATGACGGCGACGGAGATTTCCTCCATGGCTTTGAAGGCGGCCTGGAGGGGCGGGAGGCCGAGTTCAATGTGGCGGTGGATGTTTTCGAGCACGACGATGGCGTCGTCCACGACCACGCCGATGGCGAGGACGAGGGCGAGCATGGTGAGGATGTTGATGGAGTAGCCGAGGGCCTGCATGATGGCGAAGGTGCCGACGAGGGAGACGGGGATGGCGACGGCGGGGATGAGGGTGGAGCGGAAGTCGCCGAGGAAGAGGTAGATGACGAGGACGACGAGGAGGAAGGCGAAGGCGAGGGTTTCCCAGACCTCGTTGACGGCCTGCTCGACATAGATGGATTCGTCGTAGTTGAAGACCATCTCGATGCCGGGGGGGATGGTGGGCTTGATTTTCTCGATCTCGCTTTTGACGGCGCGGGCGACGTCGATGGTGTTGGCCTTGGACTGCTTGACGATGCCGAGGAAGATGCAGGGGCGGCCGTTGTTGCGGGCGATGGTGCGTTCGTTCTCGACGCCGGGGCGGGCCTCGCCGATGTCGCGGAGGCGGATGATCTTGGCGCCGTCGCTGCGGATGACGAGTTCGTTGAACTCGGTGGTGCGCTTGAGTTCGCCGCGGACCTGGATGGTCATTTCGCGGTCGAGGTTTTCGACGCGGCCGCTGGGGAGTTCGACGTTTTGCTGGCGGAGGGCGCGTTCGACGTCGAGGACGGTGACCTGGCGGGCGGCCATCTTCTCGGCGTCGAGCCAGAGGCGGATGGCGAAGCGTTGTTCACCGCCGATGATGACGTTGGAGACGCCGCGGATGGTCTGGAGGCGGTTTTTGATCTGCTTTTCCGCGAGCATGGTCAATTCGAGCGGCGTCTGCGTCGCGCTGTTGATGCCGATCCAGATGACGGCGAGGGCGTCGGCGTCCTGCTTGGCGACGATGGGCTCCTTGATTTGCTCGGGGAGCTTGCCGCGGACGCGGGAGACGCGGTCGCGGACGTCCTGGGCGGCGAGGTCGATTTCGCGGCTGAGGCTGAACTCGATGGTGATGGTGCTGACTTGCTCGCGGCTCTGGCTGGTGAGGGTTTTGATGCCCTCGATGTTGTTGATTTCCTCCTCGAGGCGTTCGGTGACCTCGGTCTCGACGACGGCGGCACTGGCGCCGGGATAGACGGTGGTGACGCTGACGATGGGGGGGTCGATGTCCGGGAGTTCGCGCACGGGGAGGCGCTGGAGGGAGATGAGGCCGAAGAGGACGAGCGCCAGGCTCATCATGACCGTGAGGACGGGGCGCTTGATGCTGATCTCGGGGAGAAACATGGGGGCGCTTAATCGTTGCGGGGCTTCACGGTTTTTTCGCCGGGGGCATAAGGGAGGAGGGCTTCAGGCGGGGCGGAGCTGACTTTGGCGCCGGGCCGGAGTTTCTGGGTGCCCTCGACGACGACCTTCTCCCCGGCGAGGAGGCCGCTGACGATCTCGACGTCGCCGGCGAGGCGGAGGCCGGTCTTGACGGGGCGGAGGTGGGCGGTCGATTCCTTGTCCACGACGTAGATGCTGGCGCGTTCGCCGCTGAGCATGAGGGCGACCTCGGGGATGACGACGGCGGAGTTGCGGATTTGGAGGGCGAGTTCGAGGTTGGCGAACATGCCGGGGCGGAGTTCGTGTTTGGGGTTGTTGATGCGGGCTTTGACGAGGGCGGTGCGGGAGTTGGGGTCGATCTGGGGGGCGATGAAATAGACGCGGCCGGAGAATTTGCGGCCGGGGAGGGAGGCGACGGCGATTTCGAGGCTCTGGCCGAGCTGGAGCTGGCCGAGGAAGCGTTCGGGGACGTTGACCTCGACTTTGACGGGGTCCATCTGGACAAGCCAGGTGAGGGTGGTGTTTTTGGCGATGACCTGGCCGGGGCTGACCATGCGGGCGCCGGTGACGCCGTTGAAGGGGGCGACGATGCGGGTGTCTTTGAGGAGTTGCCGTTTGAGTTCGAAGCCGGCGCGGTTGACATCGAAGACGGCGGCGGCCTGATCGAATTCCTGGCGGGAGACGAGGCGGTCTTTTTGCAACTGGCGCATGCGGTCGAAGCTGGCCTGGCTGAGTTTGAAGTTGGCCTCGGCCTCGGCGACGGCGGCGGCGAGTTTGCTGTCGTCGATCTGGATGAGGAGGCGGCCGGCCTCGACGGGTTCGCCTTCGTTGAAGTTGATCTGGCGGATGACGCCGTCCACTTCGGATTTGATCTCGATCATTTCGTCGGCGGTGAGGGTGCCGACCAGCGCGAGGGATTCGGTGACGGGTTGGCGGCGGGCCTCGAGCATGACGACCTGGGTGGGTGGGAAACCGCCGGGCTTGGCGGCGTCAGTGGGTTTGCAGGCGGCGGCGAGCAGGGTGACGGCGGTGGCGAGAATCAGCGGCAGGCGTGCGGCGGGGTGCGGCGGGGAGGGCATGGGGCGGACGGTGGTGAGGAAATCTTTGGTGGTGCAGCGCATTGAATATGGTTCGCCGGGGCGTATCGAGGACGGGCAGACGAAGCGGGGTGAAGGTACGGGGTGGGAACCGGGGGCGTCAATGGCGGAGGCGGGAACGGAGCAGGAGTGGGGAGTGGACGCGGGTGACTTTTGGCTCGAATCGCGGGCGGATCGGGCAGCAGACTGCGGGGGATGAATTCCGCGATCATTGTGGCGGCCGGGCGGGGAACGCGCATGGGGCCGACGGTGGACAAGTTATTTCTCGAGGTGGCGGGGCGTCCGCTGGTGGCCCACACGTGGGAGCGGTTTGAGCGGGCGGAGTGCATCGATGAAATCGTGCTGGTGGTGCGGGACGGGATGCAGGAGGCGTTTGCAGAGCTGGCGGCGGAGTCGGGGTTTCGCAAGGCGTTTCGTTTCACGGTGGGCGGGAAAGAGCGGCAGGATTCGGTGTGGAACGGGTTGGAGGCGATTGCGCCGGCGGCGGAGTTGGTGGCGATTCAGGACGGGGCGCGGCCATGCACGGGCGGAGCGCTGATTCGGGCGACGATCGAGGCGGCGCGGGAGGTGGGGGCGGCGGTGGCGGCGCAGAAGGTTACGGATACGATCAAGGAGAGTGACGGGGGGGTGTTGATCGCGCGCAACGTGGAGCGGGCGCGGTTGTGGGCGGTGCAGACGCCGCAGACGTTCCGGGTGGAGGTGATCCGGCGGGCGTTGCGGGCGGTGCGGGAGGGCGGGTTGCTGGTGACGGATGACACGGCGGCGTGCGAGTTGATCGGGCAGCGGGTGAAATTGGTGGAAAGTGCGTCGCCGAATCCGAAGGCGACGGCACCGGGGGATGTGCCGTATATCGAATGGTTGCTGAAGCAGGGGGTGAGTTGAAGTGAAGCCGATGTCCCGGAGGGAGCGTCCGGAGGGGAAAAGGCTTCCCAAGATTCGCGGGGGTGGCAGTTTTGGGTGGGTTGTCTGGTCATCATCGTTCGCATCGTCATTGCATTGTATGAAAACTTGTTTCGCGCTCCTTCTGATTGCCGGTCTCAGCGGTTCCGCCCTGTTGGCCGCGGAGTTGCCGCCGGTTCCGGCCGCTTCCATCGCGGTGAAGAAGGAGTTGCTCTTCGCGGATGATTTCGCGGGTGCGATGCCCGACAAGCGCTGGCACAAGGTGGTGCCGACGTTTGCGGTGGAGCAAGGGATGCTGAAGGGCACGCAGACGCGCGACAAGGATGTGCCGAGTGCGGATGGGAAAACGGTGGTGAAGGCGCATGCGGCGGTGCATGGACTGGAGTTGCCGACGCGGGACAGCGTGGTGGAGGTGAAGATCAAGTTTGCCGGGGCGACGATGATGGATGTGGAGTTTGATGACCGGAAATACACGGGGGCGCATTACGGGCATCTGTGCCGGGCGCAGGTGCGGTTGAACGGGGTGACGATCATCGATGAGCGGGATGGGGGGATGCGCAACGACATTCGCGAGCTGCGCCAGGATCCGACAAAGAAGGCGGAGGTGGCGCGGTTGCTGGCGGGTCGCAGCGTGACGTATCCGACCAAGCTGGAGGCGGGCAAATGGTACACGCTGGTGGTGGAGACGGTGGGGGACGAGATGCGGGTGACGATTGATGGCAGGCCGGCGGCGTATTTGAAGTCGTCGGGCATTGCTCATGCGACGAAGTCGAAGATCGAGTTGGGGGTGGCGGGGAAGGACGGTTTTTTTGACGATCTCAAGGTGTGGAATGCGGAGCGGGCGAAGCCGTGAGCAAATGACGGTTGGTGGCGAGGAGGGCCGCGCCACGGACGGAACGTGGGCGCCGGCAAAGACAGCGTAAAGGCGCGGTGGCAGTTTTTTGGGGACGGTGAACAGCGTTATGAAAGCGAAACTGTTGGCGGGATTGGCTGTGTGCCTGATGGCCGGTGGCGTGAGGGCGCAAACGGGAGAGGGGGCGGCGCCGGCGGCATTCCAGGAATTGTTCAACGGCCGGGATTTGACGGGTTGGGTGGACGTGAACACAAGCAAGGAGACGTGGTCGGTGCGGGATGGTTTGCTGGTTTGTACGGGAAAGCCCATCGGGGTGATGCGGTCGGAGAAGCAGTATGAGAATTTCATCCTGCACATCGAGTGGCGGCACATGGCGGCGGGGGGCAATTCGGGGGTGTTTATCTGGAGTGAAGGTGCGGTGCCGCCGGGGCGGAATCTGCCGAAGGGGATGGAGGTGCAGATGCTGGAGTTGCAGTGGCCGCATCTGAATCCGGAGAAGGACGGTCGTCCGCGTCCGCTGGGGTATGTATCCGGGGAATTGTTCGGGGCGAACGGATTGGAGACGACACCGGACAATCCGCGTGGGCGGCGGAGTCAGTCGGTCGAGATGCGGTGCAAGGGCAAGGGGGAATGGAATGTGTATGACGTCGTGGCGGTGGACGGCGTGGTGAAGCTGGCGATCAACGGGAAGTTCGTGAACGGGGTGAGCCGGGCGTCGG
>CAZUUP010000340.1:0-6757 GCA_964623105.1 uncultured Akkermansia sp. | reverse complement strand
TGCCTGGTGTGGACGGGGTCGAAGGGTGGATGGCTGATTGCGGTGGGGATGGTGGTGCTGGCGATGTGGCGGGGGGTCGAATCGCGCCAGTTAAGGCGGGGGTTGGCGTTGGTGGTGGTGGTGGCGGGGTTGGCAGGGTTTGGGTTGCGGTATCAGGGGTATTTTCAGAAGGGGGCGACGAGTGTGGGGGCACGGTTTGATTATTGGCGGGCGGCGGCGAGGACGTTTGCGGAGAATCCCTGGATGGGGACGGGTCCGGGGTCGTTTGCGACGGCGTATCAGCGGATCAAGGCACCGGAAGCGGAGATGGCGCGGTTGACACATAACGACTTTTTGCAGCAGGCGTCGGACTCGGGATGGGTGGGGGCGGTGAGTTTCGCGGGGTTTATTTTGGGGTCAATTGGGATGCTGTATCGAAACAGTGTGACCCGAAAGCCGGGGATGGGGTATTGGGTGTGGTTGGGGTTGGTGGGGTGGAGTGCGCAGAGTTGGATCGAGTTTGGGCTGTATGTGCCGGCGATCGCGTGGCCGGCGTTTACCTTGCTGGGCTGGTTGTGGGGAAAGGCGGAGGCGCCAAATCGGATCGACACGGCGGCAGCGGGTAGCTAGCCTGTGGGGGTGAAAAAGATCTTGTTCCTGAATGGTCCGAATCTCAACTTGCTGGGGAAACGCGAGCCGGGGATTTACGGCAAGACGACCCTGGCGGAAATCGAGGAGGCCGTGCGCAAGCGAGCGGGGGAGCTGGGTGTGGGAATTGATTTCCGCCAGAGCAATGCGGAAGGGGAGTTGGTAACCTGGATTCAGCAGGCGGTGGGTGATTTTGCCGCCGTGGTTCTGAATGCTGGTGCCTACACGCATACGAGCATTGCGATCCGGGATGCAATTGCCGCGACCGGATTGCCGGTGGTGGAGATTCATCTCTCGAACATCCATGCGCGGGAGGAGTTTCGGCACCACTCGATGATCGCCGGTGTGTGCCGCGGGCAGATTTGCGGGTTCGGGGCGAACTCCTATACCCTAGGCCTGAATGCGGCTTTAACGATAATAAATTGTTAATAACTGCCGTAATAGCGTTCTTCGTGCCAAATCTGAAATTCTGGATTCAGAAAGACTGCTTGACGCTCCGAGGCCGTTTCCCTAGCGTGGCGACGTGACAGGAATGTTACAGAAACCGGTGACTGATCAAGATGAGCAAGTGTTGGTTGGTCGCTTGGGCATTGTTGACATGGCCCTGTTTTGTCCAATCCAATCCCAACGATTAGGAGAGAATTTGTGGACCTGAAAGACATCAAGGCAATTATTGATCTGATGCGGAAGAACTCGATTTCGGAGTTTGAACTCGAGAAGGAGGACTTCAAAGTCCGACTCAAACGGGGATTGCAAGGGGGTGGTGGTGGTGCTGAGGATTTGCTGCCCCAGCCGGCGGCTCCGGTGGTGCAATTGGCACCAGTAGCACCGATTGCCAATGGGGCTGCTCCACCACCGGTTGCAAAGTCAACGGGTGAGAACGAAATAAAATCGCCGATGATTGGGACGTTTTATCGTTCACCCTCACCAGAATCGGCTCCTTATGTTGAAATTGGCACCGAAGTGGGGCCTGAAACGGTGGTGTGCATCATCGAGGCGATGAAGGTGATGAACGAAATCAAGGCCGAGGCTCGCGGGGTGATCACGGCGGTGGTAGCGGAGAACACCAAGCCGGTGGAATTCGGTCAACCGCTGTTCAAGATTCGTCCGACGTAACCCGCCTCCCTTTCGCCGGTGGTCGTCCCTTTGGGTGGATGAACAGCGGAGAAGCGGGGCGATTCTATCATGTTTGAAAAGATTTTGGTGGCGAACCGGGGCGAGATTGCCGTGCGCATCATGCGTGCGTGCAAGGAGCTTAATGTGCGAACGGTGGCGGTGTATTCGGAGGCGGATGCCAATTCCATGCACGTTCAGATTGCCGACGAAGCAATCTGCATCGGTAAAGGACAGAGCGCTGAGAGTTATCTCCGGATTGATCGGTTGATCAGTGCGGCTGAGATTGCGGACGTGGATGCGATTCATCCGGGGTATGGCTTCTTGTCGGAGAATGCGCATTTCGCGGATGTTTGTGAGAGTTGCAACATTCGGTTTATTGGGCCGAGTTCCCGGGCGATGAAGGCGCTGGAGGACAAGCAAACCAGTCGGACGCTGGCGAAAAAGGCGGGAGTGCCGACGCCACCAGGTTCGGAGGGTTTGGTGGAAAATGAGCAGGAAGCGCTGGCTGTAGCCAAGAAAATCGGGTATCCGGTAATGATAAAGGCGGTTGCTGGTGGTGGTGGAAAAGGGATGCGAATTGCCCACAACGACATCTCGATGATCAAGGGGTATCATACTTCACGGACGGAGGCGGAGAAGGCGTTCAGCAATTCCGGGGTTTATATCGAGAAATACATCGAGAACCCGCACCACATTGAGTTCCAGATTTTGGGGGATAACCGCGGGAACATCATCCATTTGGGCGAGCGGGATTGCTCGATTCAGCGGCGGCATCAGAAGGTGATCGAAGAAACGCCGTCACCTTTGTTGGAGGGGAAATTCAAGGATTTGCGAAAAAAGATGGGGCGGGCGGCGGTAAAAATCGCAGAAATTGCCAATTACAGCAATGCTGGAACGGTAGAGTTCGTGGTGGACGACCATGGGAACTTCTACTTTCTGGAGGTAAACAAGCGGATTCAGGTCGAGCATCCGATCACGGAAGAGGTGACGGGGATTGATCTGGTGAAGCAACAGATATTGATTGCGATGGGCGAGCCGTTGCGGATTTCGCAGAGCGACGTGCAATTTCGCGGACACGCAATTGAATGCCGCATCAACGCGGAGGATCCGTTTGATGATTTCCGGCCGAGTCCGGGGCGGGTCGAGATGTATTACGCACCAGGCGGGCGAGGGGTGCGGGTGGACAGTCATGTGTACGCGGGCTACACGATCCCGCCGTATTACGATTCGATGATCGGGAAGCTTATCACGTACGGCAAGGATCGGCGGGAAGCGATGGAAATCATGAGCCGGGCGTTGGGGGAATACATGATCACGGGGGTGAAGAGCACGATTGCGTTCGAGCAGGCGATTTTGCAGGACCCGAATTTCCGCCGGGGGGTTTATTCCACGAATTTCATCGAGGAGTTGCTGAGTGGCGGGCGGAGGGAGTTGATCGAGGAGAAGGCGTGAACGGCGGCGCGGCAGGGGAGCGCGGCAGAATCCGGATCTGGCGATGAAAGCGCTCGCCGACTGCCGACTGTACACGTTTGTGGACACCGCTTATTTGCATGGGCGCGAACCGGACGTGGTGGCGCGGGAATTGTGCGCGGGCGGGTCGGACATCATCCAGCTGCGGGCAAAAAACGCGACGGCGCCGGAGGTGGAGCGGTTGGCGGGGTTGATTCATCCGATCACCGCGGCGGCGGGGGTTCCGTTGGTAATCAACGACCATCCGAAGATTGCGCTGCGGGTGGGAGCGGAGGTTTGTCACCTCGGGCAGGAAGATTTTTTCGATGCGGGGTATCGGGTGGCGGCGCAGGTGACGGGGTGTCCGAAGCAGGTGTTGCTGGGTTTGAGCACGCATGCTCCCGAACAGGCGGAGCGGGCGGTCCGGGCGGGGCCGGATTACGTCGCGATCGGGCCGGTGTACCCGACGCCGACCAAGCCGGGGCGCGCGCCGGTAACTTTGGAGTACGTGCGCTGGGCGGCGGCGAATGTGCGTATTCCGTGGTTTGCGATTGGCGGGATCAACCGGGAGAACTTGGGGGAGGTAGTGGACGCGGGGGCGCGGCGGATTTGTGTGGTATCGGCGATTCTGAATGCGCGGGACATTGCCGGGGCTTGTCAGGAATTTAAAACCCACCTAGCGTCCGTCCCGCTGTGAGTTGGCTGAAATGCGGGTGAAACGAACTATTTTTCCATGAGCGTGCTTGTTGTTGGAACCACCGCCCTTGATTCGATCAAGACTCCGTATGCCGAGAATCCGCGTTTGCTGGGCGGTTCGGCGAGTCACGCGGCGGTGGCGGCGAGTTTCTTTGCGCCGGTACATCTGGTGGGAGTGGTCGGGGATGATTTCCCGGACAAGTACGTGAAGCTTTACCGGAAGCACGGCATCAACCTTGATGGATTGCACCGGGCGGCGGGCAAGACGTTTCACTGGGGCGGGGAGTATGAGGTGAACATGAACAACCGGCGGACGTTGTTCACGGAGCTGGGGGTGATTGAGAATTTCAGCCCGGAGCTGCCGGAGCATTACCGGCATATACCTTACGTGTTGCTGGCGAACATTTCACCGAGTTTGCAGTTGCATGTGCTGCACCAGATGGCGAAGCCGAAGTTTGTGATCGCCGACACGATGGACCTCTGGATCAACGTGGCGTTGAAGGATCTGCTGAAGCTGTTGCGCCGCGTGGATGCGATCGTGGTCAATGACAGCGAGGCGCGGCATTTGACGGGGGAGGACAACCTGCCGCTGGCGATCAAGAAGATTCACCGGCTGGGGCCGGCGTATGTGATCGTGAAGAAGGGCGAGCATGGCGCGGTGTTGTCGTCGCCGCAGGGGCATTTTGTGGCGCCGGCGTTTCCGTTGGAGAAGGTGGTGGACCCGACGGGCGCGGGCGATTCGTTTGTGGGCGGGTTGATCGGTTATCTGGCGGGGAATCGCGGGTCGGTGGACAGGAATCTGCGCAAGGGGATCATTTACGGGAGCGTGGTGGCGTCGTTTTGCTGCGAGGGTTTCGGGCTGGATCGGACGACGCGGGCGACGCGGGCGGCGATTGAGGAGCGGGTCAGCCACGTAAAGAAGCTGGCGAGTTTTTAGGCGGGCGCGGTGCGGGACCAACTGGTGGAGGTTTTACGGGTGGGCGGGAATGACCTGCTCTTTATATGGATCGCGGCGGCTGGTAAAGGGGGGCGGCACGACTGTGGAGTTCGAGGCGAACTGACTGGCCGGCTACTTTGGTGCGCAGGGTTTCGAGAGGTGGGGCAGATCTGTCCTTAGTGCGTAGCGGTTGGGCGATTGGACACCGTGCCGCCTGAAGGCGGGACTCCGTACTGTTCGTAGTCCCGGCTTCAGCCGGTGGGAGGCAGCGTAGGAAGTGGGGCTTCCGCCTGATTCTGGGGGGACTGGCGCGATTGTGGAATCCGGTGACTTGTCACCGCTTTTCCAAGGCGACTTGTCGGCGTCGCCCCCCCGGCAGATGGTCGCTTGGAGAGGTCGCTTCACGGCTCGCGCCAGCGGTGGCGCGCGCTCCAATCCATAGCCGCTCAGACACTCGACGGCGACAAGTCGCCTGCACAAAGCGGTGACCAGTCACCGCACTCCAAAAGGGTCGCTGCGCGACGCCGCGGAAAGGGCGCTTCCGGATCCGCATGAAGAGCACAGGCTTGAGCCCCCATCCAGCGTATGGCGGCAACCCCGTTTACATCGGTTCGGCGATCTTCACTTTCCGTGTATCGGTCTTGTTTCGCTTCCCCGATTCCGCTGCCGTCCAGAGGCGCCGACGTAGTTTTGCAAGCTCCAGCGGTTTCGACTGCTGCTCGTCCGCCTTTTGTTTCTCGTCGCCACCATCAACGCCGTGGAAACCTCGAAGACCCCGTCGCCGTTACTTCCCTCGAGACATACACTACCTTCATCGCCGATACCCCCCGAACATAAAGCCGCCACCGCCGCCTTCAACCAAACCCGCGTCGCCCGCAAAGCTCCCGAAGAACTCGGCAACCTCCGTCGGGAATTCCTCGACCTTCCAAAAAATCGCCCGCGACCTCCGCGTCTCCAGATTGCCAGATTTCCATTGGGCGCATTCGCAAGTTATGGCACCTTTCCACGATGCCAACCATACTCACACTGGATGACGACCTCGCCAGACTGCTCTCCGCCGCCGCCCAACGAAAGGGCCAACCGGTGACTGAAGTCGCCGCCAATCTATTGCGCGCTGCACTCGGCAAACCCGCTCCCGTCTCCGCTCCGACCGAACCCTATCGCATCCACCCGCACAACGGCACCTTTGCCCCCGGTTTGGCGCTCAACAAAATGAACCGTCTTGCTGACGAACTCGACACCGAGGCCTTCCTCGGCCGGCAGGCATCATGATTCTGCCCGACCTCAATCTCCTCATTTACGCCCACAACCTGAGCGCCCCCGGTCATGCGTCCGCGCGTGCTTGGTGGGAGGATTTGATGACAAGACAGGAACCGATTGGACTTCCCCTCACCGTGGCGCTGGGATTCGTCCGCTTGATGACGCATCCAAAGGTCATCCAGCCTCCGATGCCTCTGACCGAGGCCGTCGCGCAAGTACAGCGTTGGCTCAATGCGCCCAACGTCACCCTCCTGTCGGCGACGAATGAGCACTGGATTGAACTGGCGAAAATTGGCTGGACCGGCCCTGCCATTTCCGACGCCCATCTCGCCGCGCTCGCCATCGCGCACGACTGCGAGTTACACACCAACGACACGGACTTCGCTCGCTGTCCCGGGCTGCGCTGGAAGAATCCGTTGGTGCCGTAACCGCGTCCCTGCAACACTCGGGTAGGGACACGTTGCGCGCGCCCGTAACCTCGCCGACCCCGGCTTCCCCTTTATCATCGTCCACCGGCTCCGCGACGAAATCCCCGCCTGCCACGCCCTCGGCGTCAAAGGCTGGCGCGTCAAGACCTTCCCCAACTACGCCCCGCAATTCCCCTCCATGTACATCGCCGGCAAACTCATGTGGAACCACCGCGCCGACGTGGACGCCCTCCTGAAAGACTGC
>CAZUUP010000339.1:0-6759 GCA_964623105.1 uncultured Akkermansia sp. | reverse complement strand
CACGCTGCCTTCGCTATCACGTCCCCAACCCGCCCGCGACCCAAAAACGGAGCCGCTCCTTGCGCCGTCCGCTGGCGCAAGGCAGTAGCTACGAACCCGGCAGAACCAAACCCGCCGACGCGGGCCTTACTTGGTGGATGCCTCCCCGCCCGCCGGCAGGGTGAGCTTCTGCCCCACTTTGATCTGGTCGGTCTTGAGCTTGTTGAGATCGCGGATCGCCTTCACCGAGGTCTTGTGGGCCTTGGCAATCTTGCCGAGCGTGTCGCCCGACTTCACCGTGTACTCGCCCGGACCGGCCTTGCCGACCGCCGACCTCTCCGGCGCGGCCGCACCCTTGGGCGCTGCCGCCGGAATCGTGATTTTCTGGCCCACCTTCAACTTCGTTGGGTTCGCGTCCGGATTCGCCTTCGCAATCGCCGCCGCGCTGACGCCGTACTTCTTGGCCAGCGTCGAGAACGAGTCACCCTTGCCAATCGCGTGCTGCTTGGGCCCGGAACCGCCATCGACGGGTGCCGGAGCCACCGGAGCAACCGGTGCCACAGGGGGCGCTGCCGGCGGAGGTTGCGGCGTGTCAACAATCGCCGGTTGGGCCGGCGGCGGCGGCAAAGCCACCCCACCCGGGTTGCCCTGCGGCGACATACCTCCCGGCGGCAACGAAATCGGCGGCGGCCCGCCCGGCGGCAAACCCGTGTTGCCGCCCGGTTGGTAGCCTCCCGCGTAAGGCGGCGGGTTATCCAGCGGCGGCGGCGGACTCGAAGGCAACTGGGCCGCCTTTTCTTCCTTCGGCTTGCACGCCTGCAGCAGCACGCCGGCAAAAAACACGGCATGGACTGCGATCACGACGAAGACGAAGAGCCGGACGTTGGACTTGGACTTGGAGACGGACTCGTTCAACGAGCCCTCAGAGGCGGGTTGGTTGGGCATGTTCATAACTGGGTTTGCATTTCGGACATTGTCATCGCACTGCGGCTTTGGCCGCAATCCGCGAAATTACTCAATTTAGACCAAAAATATTTTTTCTTGCTGTCAGCCAATCAAAGTCACCATCAGCGGGCCGCCACTACCGGCTGTATCCGCCGGCCGGACCGCCACCATTCGTTGTGCGCGCCACCTGGTTCGCCGCGTCACGAAACACTTCACCCCGATGTTGGTAGTTTCGAAACATATCGAAGCTGGAACAAGCAGGAGACAGCAAAACGACATCGCCAGGCACTGCCTTGCGGGCCGCTTCGAGAGTTGCTTCTAACAACGAATCCACCACCGTGCAAGGAGTAAACAAACCCCACGCCGCCCGGATTCTCTCCCGCGTTTCCCCCAGCAAAAACGCGTGCTTGACCCGCTGCGACAGCAACGGTCCCAGGTCGTGATAATCGCACCCTTTGTCCTTGCCTCCCGCGATCAACAAAATGTTCGGCTCGCCTCGCTCCCCCCCCGGCATTGTCAGCAACGCCTTCCGCACTGCATCCACGTTCGTCGCCTTGGAATCATTGACAAACCGCACCCCGTTCACCTCCGCCACCAGTTCGCACCGATGCGCCGCCGGGGCATAACTCTGCAACGCCGCAACCACGTCCGGCAACGGCAACCGCAACACCCGGCCCACCGCCAGCGCCGCCATCAAATTCTCCGCATTGTGCGGCCCCCGCAACTGCCCCCGCTCCATGTTCAACAACGGCCCGCTCCAGTCGTCCATCCGGCTGACCAGCAAACCTCGGTCGTACACCAGGTCCGCCTGCCGCGACGTCGCGCTGAACGTCACCACCTTCGCCGGCACCTTCACCCCCAGCGCCTGCAATTGCGCCAGCGCCTCGCTCTGAATCACCGCCCAGTCAAATGGCTGCTGGTTCATGAACACCCGCGCCTTTGCCCGCGCATACTCCGCCATCGACGCATATCGGTCCAAATGATCCGGCGTGAGATTCAGCAGCACCGCCACCGACGGTCGGAAATACTGCGTCGTCTCCAGCTGGAAGGAACTTACCTCCAGCGTCAGAAAATCCAGCTCGCGCGTCTGGTCCGCCACCGCGCACACCGGCAGCCCGATGTTTCCCGCCGCAATTGTCCGCCGATGGCAGTGGTTGATCATCCGCTCCACCAGCTCCGTTGTCGTGGTTTTCCCGTTTGTTCCCGTGATCGCCACCGTCAGGCAGCGCGACTGCTGATAGCCCAGCTCCAGTTCGCCAATCAACGGCACTCCGCGCTGCGTCACCCCGCGCACCAGCGCCGAATCCGTCGCCACGCCCGGGCTCACCACCGCCAAATCATACGCCCCCTCCGGCGGCACCGCCGCGCCCAGCACCACCTTCACCCCCAGCGCCCCCAACTCCGCCGCCACCGCCCGCAATTCCTCCCCCGCCCCGGAGTCCACCCCCGTCACCGACGCCCCGCGCGCGATTAACAGACGGACCGCCGCCTGGCCGCTTCGGCCCAGCCCGATCACCAATACCGATTTCTGTTCCAATGCAAACATGCCCGGGTCCGCTTTCTTCCGCCGCTACCGCAACTTCAGCGTGCTCAACGCCACCAGCGCAAACACAATGCTCAGAATGTAAAACCGCGCCACCACCTGCGATTCATACCAGCCCATCACTTCAAAATGATGATGCAACGGCGCCTTCAGAAAAATCCGCCGCCCCGTCCCCGTCCGCCGCTTCGTCAGCTTGAACCACGTCGTCTGCATCATCACCGACACCGCCTCCAGCACAAACACCCCGCCCGCGATCACCAGCACGAACGGCTGGTGGATCAGCAGCGCGATCAAGCCCAGCGCGCCCCCCAACGCCAGCGAACCCGTGTCCCCCATGAACATCTGCGCGGGATGACAGTTGAACCACAGGAACCCCAGCCCCGCTCCGATCAACGCCGCGCAAATCACCGTCAACTCCCCCGCCCCCGCCACATAAGGTATCTGCAAATACTTCGCCGCAATCACATTCCCCGCAATGTAGGTCATGATCAAAAACACCAGCGCCACAATCACCGTGCAGCCGATCGCCAGCCCGTCCAGTCCGTCCGTCAGGTTCACCGCATTCGAGCTGCCCACGATCGTCGCCACCGCCACCACCAACCCCACCGCCCCCGCGCCCGTCAGTACCGGATGCTTCAAAAACGGCACATGCAATTCCGTGATCAGCGACGACGTCCCCGGCAACCGCCACAAGTAAGCCCCGATGAACAACGCCAGCGTCGTCTGCACCACCAGCTTCACCGCCGCCGTCGCCCCCGCGCTCGTCTGCCGCGTGATCTTCGCGTAATCGT
The DNA here is from genome assembly GCA_964623105.1 of uncultured Akkermansia sp. Classification (GTDB taxonomy): domain Bacteria; phylum Verrucomicrobiota; class Verrucomicrobiia; order Limisphaerales; family BJHT01; genus BJHT01. The sequence continues at coordinate 3,501 of CAZUUP010000339.1, read as the reverse complement.
CATAAAAACCCAGCCCCGACAAAACCACCACCGTCAGCAGCGTCAGCACCACCAGTTCATTCCACTGCGCCCACAGCAACGCGGTGAAGTCCAGCACCAGCACAATCATCAAGCCGCCCATCGTCGGCGTCCCCTTCTTGCTCAACACCCGCGACTTCAAGTCCCCCGTCTGCTCCGCCGCGTCACTATACTCCTGGCCAAACTTCAACCGCTTCAGCCACCTGATCATCCGCGGCCCCAGCCACAACGACAGCAACAACGCCGTCAGCGCCGCCCCCGCGCTCCGCACCGTGATATAGCGGAACACCCGCAACGGCGACAACGCATCGGCCCACTCCGTTCCCACGGCGCGCTCCTGCAACCACAATGCCAGATAGTAAATCATGCCGGCCGCACCTCCCCGCCCCGCAAAATCTCCCCCACCCGCTCGATGCGCGACGAGCGCGAAGCCTTCAACAACACCACATCACCCGGCCGCACCAGCCCGCGCAAAGCCCCGCCCGCGGCCTCCGCCTCGGCAAACTCCCGTCCCCCCGCAAAGCCCGCCGCCGCCGCCGCCCGCACGGTCACCCCGGCCATCCGTCCCACCGCCAGCAACTCCGCCAAACCCGCTGCCGCCGCGCGTCGCCCCACCTCCGCGTGCGCCGCCTCGGTCTGCGCACCCAATTCGGCCATGTCCCCCAGCACCGCAAACTTCCGGCCCGCGCACGGGAAATCTTCCAGGGTCTGCAACGCCGCCAGCATCGAATCCGCGTTCGCATTGTACGCGTCATCGAGCACACGCACCCCGTGCGCCTCCCACAACTGCAGGCGCATGCTGGGCGGGGTGCATCCCGCCAAGCCGCGCCCGAGTTGCTCGCGCGTGAGCCCCAGCTCCGCTCCCAACGCAAGCGCCAGCAAAGCGTTTATCACCTGATGGCGCCCGTGCAAACGCAGTTGGTACACGCCCGAAAATTCCTCCCGCGGCGCCACCACCCGGAACGTGGTCCCCCGGTCACTGATGGAAATCTCCGTCGCCCGCCAGTCATTGCCGGCCCCCATCCCCGCCCGCACCACCCGCGCCCGCGTCCGCGCCACGATCGGCCCCATGTGCGGATTGTCCCCGTTGACCAACAAACAGCCCGTCGCCGGCAGCAACTCCGCCAGCCAGCCTCCCTCCTCCACCGCCCCCGCCACACCCCCAAAGAATTCCAGATGCTCCCGCCCGATGCTCGGGATCACCCCGTAATCCGGCCGGATCATCCGCACCAACGGCTCCAGTTCCCCGGGGTGATTCGTCCCCACCTCCAGCACCGCCGCCTGATGCTCCGCCGCCAGCCGCAACAACGTCAGCGGGACGCCCACATCATTGTTGAAACTCGCCTCGCTCGCCAGCGTCACCCACCGCGCACGCAGCACCCCCGCAATCAACTCCTTCGTCGTCGTCTTCCCGTTCGAACCCGCCACCGCCGCCACCGGCAGTTGAAAATCCTGCCGATATCGCGCCGCCAGCCGCCCCAACGCCCCGCGTGTGCCTTCCACCGCCACCACCGGCAACGCCCGCCAACCCGCCGGCAGCCGGCTCAATTCCGCCACCGCCGCCGCCGCCCCCGCTGCCGCCACCTCGTCCAGGAACCGATGCGCGTCATGCCGCTCCCCGCTCAACGCCACAAACAAATCGCCCGCCGCCACCCGCCGCGAATCCGTGCTCACCCCCGCGACCATGCTCCCGGGCGCGCCATGCAACAACCGCCCGCCACAGGCGTCGGCAACATATTGGAGGGTTCGCGGGGCCATGGGTCAAAATCCCGTTTCAAAGCGCATCCAACACCCCGTCCGCCGGCGCAAATCCCAGCGCCTCCAGCGTTTCCCGCGCATGCACACGGTCATCAAACGGCACCACCGTGTCCTCAAATTCCTGATACGTCTCATGCCCCTTCCCCGCCAGCAGCACCACGTCCCCCGGCCGCGCCAGCCGGATCAGTTCATCAATCGCCCGGTGCCGGTCCAGCTCCACCCGCTGACCGCCCGATCGCACCGACCGGAACCCCTCCTCGGTCTGCGCCGCAATCCACGTCGCCGATTCCTTCCGCGGATTGTCGCTCGTGATGATCGTGTAATCCGCCAGCTCCGCCGCCACCCGCCCCATCTTCGCGCGCTTGCCCGCGTCCCGGTTTCCGCCGCAACCAAACGCCAGCAACAACCGCCCGCGCGTCACCTCCCGCAACGTCGTCAGCACGTTCCGCAACGCATCATCCGTATGCGCGTAATCCACAAACACCGAGAACGGCTGCCCAAGGTCCACCTTCTCCAACCGGCCCGGCACCGGCGGCATCGTCTCCAGCCCCGCCTTGATCGTCGCCAGATCCATGTTCAACGCCAGGCTCGCCCCCACCGCCGCCAGCGCATTGTAGATGTTGTGCCGCCCGATCAATGGCAGCCGGCAGGCAAAGCTGCCCGCCGGCGTCTCGATCGTCACCCGCGTCGCCTCGCGCCCCAACTCGATCTTCGTCGCCCGCAGCCGCGCCGGCTCGTGCAAACCATAGGAAAGCTTCACCTCCACGCTCGTCCCCTGCGCCAATCGCGCACCATACACATCGTCAATGTTGATCACCGCCGCCCCCGATTTGGCCTCCGTCCCGAGGCTCGCAAACAAGCGCGCCTTCGCCGCGAAATACGCCTCCATCGTCCCGTGATAATCCAGATGGTCCTGCGTCAGGTTCGTGAAAATCCCCACGTCGAAATCCACCCCCAGCACCCGCTGCTGGTCCAGCGCGTGCGAACTCACCTCCATCACGCACGCCTTGCAACCCGCATTGAGCATCTGCGCCATCATCGTCTGGATCTCCAGCGCCTCCGGCGTCGTCCGCTGCGCCGGAATGCACCGCTCCCCGATCTCGTATCGCACCGTCCCCAGCAGGCCCGTCTTCACATCCCCCGCCTCCAGGATGTGCTTGACCATGAACGAGACCGTCGTCTTCCCATTGGTCCCCGTGACGCCGATCACCTTCAGCCGCCGGCTCGGAAAGCCGTAAAACGCCGCCGACGCCAGCGCCAGCGCCTGCCGCGCATCCGTCACCTTGATCTTCGTCGCCCGCTGCGGCACGAAACCATTCTGCTGGCAGATCACCGCCACCGCCCCCCGGTCCAGCGCGGCTTTGATGTACTGATGCCCGTCCGTGTGCTGTCCTGGAATCGCCACAAACAACATCCCCGGGCCGATCCGCCGGGAATCGTAGCCCACCCCCAGCACCTCCCGGTCCAGCACCGCCTCGACCGGCACCGGTTTCACCTGGCTGAGAAGTTGCCTGAGCATCATAAGCCGCTGTCTAGTTCACCCGCTTCGCCACCACCCGCGCCCCGCCCGCCGCCGGAGCCTGCGTGTCCTGCGGCGCCAGATCCGGACGGATGTTCAAATAACTGCCCACCCGCTCGGCAATCCGCTTGAACGCCGGCGCCGCCGTCTGCCCCCCGTAGTAACCGTTCTTCGGCTCGTCCAGCACGATCGAGATGCAGATCTCC
>CAZUUP010000338.1:5202-6816 GCA_964623105.1 uncultured Akkermansia sp. | reverse complement strand
GATGTAGGACATGACGGCATTCGGCCGTCCCTGCGGGACTAATGCAATGCGGAACAGGGTTCCGGATTTGAAACGTTGGGAAAGGACACACGCGGCACGCGTCCCGGGGGGACGATTGACAATAGCCCACGGCTTCAGCCGTGGGTGCGCACAGCCAATGATGAAGCCCCGGAGGGGCGGCTGAATGGCTCCACAGAGGTGATTGCAGCCGTCCCTGCGGGACTAATGCAATGCGGAACGCGGTCCCGGCGTTGAAACGCCGGGCTACTTTCAGATGTCCCTGCGGGACGGGGGCGTGAGCGACGCAGCGGCGAAAAAGGGTTTCGAAAAGCAGGAAATCTACTCCTGCCGCCAAAACCTCGTGCAACCCGTTCCCGACCCCAAATACACCGTCCGCGCCTGGCGCGCGGTGGTGACGTATCTGCTCCGGCGGCAGGAGTTCCTCTACGAGTAATTGCCGGGCGGGATCGAAGGCGAGCGATTCTGACCGGGAGACAAGTTGCGCAAACCACGGAGGCCGCCCCTGTGATCTTCCCAGTCCAAGAATGGCGGTTCGGGCACCACTCGTGGCGTTGCGCGACCGGTCCCGAAAAAAAATTCCCCCATCCCGACGCAATGAGCAGTTGCCATCGAAAACCATCAACTCACACTCCGCCCCATGTATAACCCGATTTCCAGCCACGCACGGCGGCAAACGCTGGCCGTCAGCCCGCTTTTTGTCGCCGCCGCTGTTGCCACCTTGCTGGCAGTGACTGTCTTACAAGCAGCCGAGAGCCGGATCATCTTCGCCGATGCCTTTGATCACACGGGCAACCACCCGGCCGGCTTCACGGCGGCATGTGCGATTCACGAGGCTCCACCCAGCTTGAAGACCCTCGCGTTCCGCCCGCCAAACAACAAATCGGCTGAAGTTTACAATGGGCTTTTCCTCTTTCCGCAACGCGGCGCGCCGGTGACGGACTACGAGTTCCGCTTCCGGTTCGCCTTCCCGCGCGAGAGCAAGAAGGCCTTCACGCTCACGCTCGTCTGCGGCGCGGCGGCAGACCGCAAGACGCATACGTCGAGCGTGCTCACCATCTCCGAGAAGCTCATGGGCATCCGCCCGCCCGCGCCAGGTCTGCTCGCGGCGTCCGGCGGCAATGAACAGGAGCTCGACCTGCGCCTCATGCCGGACGGCCTGTGGCACCACGCGCTCGTCCGCAGCCGCGGCCGCACGCTGGAACTCTTCGTCGAGAACGATGGCGCGCTGCGCAAGTTCGCGCAGTCGGAGGTGCCCGGCGCGCCGCTCGTGGGCTTCAATTTCAACGGCTCCACGGCGGTGGATTTTGATGACATTGAGATTCGCCGAATCGATCCGCCGCCCGCGGGCGCGTTCGTCACCGAGGGCGGCGTGAAGACGGCGCTGCACGCCACCGAGCACACGCTCGATCTTCCCGCGAACGCCACGTCTGCCTCCGTGAGCTTCCGCCTCGGCAGCTATCCCGCGCTCATGGCGCTCAAGCTCGGCCATGCCGACGGCTCGGAGCGCGTGGTGGATGTCCGCACCTTCGCGAGCTTCCACGACAAGGCTGTCGTGCGCTCCGTGAACGAACTCAATCCGGCGGGCAAACTCGT
>CAZUUP010000338.1:0-5102 GCA_964623105.1 uncultured Akkermansia sp. | reverse complement strand
GCTGCCCGCGCACGCGTCGCTCAAGGACGAGCGCATTTCCACCGAGCCGTTCAGCGCGAAACACCTCGTGCTCGACGTGAACAAGATCGCCAACCCCGGCGCGCTCGCCGATGCGCGCGTCACCATCGGCGGCAAGCCCGCAGGCGCGCAGACCGTCGCGGGCATTCCGCTGCTCGTTGCCGACGGCCCCGGCAACGCCGACACCGGCGTGTGCCGCGAAAACCTCGGCAGCTTCTATCTCGAATGCGACGGCTACCTCGCGCGCACGCCCTTCGACGGGATGCCCGAGAGCCTGCTGTGGAGCGTGCCCGTCGCGCAGTATCACCGCGCGTGGCTGCTTTGCGCCGTCGAGGATGATGCGGACAAAGTCCCCATCGTCACCGCGCGACTCACGAAGTTTCTCCCCGGCTCGGAGGTCGGTCGCGGCCCCGCCATCGCCGACACCGAGATCGTCCTCCCCCGCGCGGGCGAGCCGCTGCCCGCCGGCGTGAAGCAAGTCGGCGAGGTCCGCAGCGGCGTCAAAACGCTCCCGCTCTACCTCGTCGAGTGCCGCATTGATTCCGGCAGCATCCAGGAAATCATCTTCCAGGAAAAACCTGCGTGGCTCGATTTCGAGGTGCTCGGCAAGCGGAACGACAAGGACAATTTCTACGTGGACCGCTCGCGCAAGCCGTCCGACGACGTCAGCGGCGTCCACGTCTTCGCCGCCACGCTCGAACGCCCGCCGGTTGAGATGCACATCCTGCCCGCCGCTTTCGGCAACATCTACCAACCCGGCGAAACACCCGCGATGACGGCCACGCTCTTCGCTCGCGAGCAGACCGCTGCCACGCTCGCGTGGACCGTCCGCGACCTCGCGGGCAAGGCGCTGGAGCAAGGCAACAAGGCCGTCACCTTCGCGCAAGCGGGCGACGTGGTGAAGGTGGAGACGCCCTTTGCGCAGCGCGATTTCGGCTGGTATCGCGTGGATTTCCAACTCACCGGCGCGGACAAAACCGCGCTGCTCCAGCACACCGCCTTCTTCTCACTCATCCCCGCCGACACGCGCAAAGCCGGCTACGAGTCGCCTTACTTCACGTGGAATTTCGGCGGCGCGCACGGGAGCATCAAGGACATCGCCGTGAGCGGACCGCTGTTGCTGAAGGCCGGCATCCGCAGCACACACGTCGAGAGCGAGGCCGTGGGCGCGCCGTGGAAACTCACCACCGCGCAGTTGCCGCGCCTCGCCCCGCGCAGCAAGGACCCGCAGCTCGCGGCGCAGGAAATGGAGAAGCTCATCAAGGACAAGGTCGCGAAGTATCCGCACGCGACGATGGCGCTGATTTTCCACGAGAGCGGCGGCGGTCCCTTCCCGCTGGAACTCGTCGGCGGCAAGACCGAGGTGGATGACAAGCAGCGCGCCTACGACCAGGCCAAGGCCGATCATCTCAACCTCATCGCCAGCGCCTACCGCCAGCACGCGCCGCATCTCAAGCTCGTCGTCGGCAACTCCGGCATGGTGAACCCCGGCCTGCTCGCCTCGCTCTTCCGCGCCAAGGTGCCACGCGAACAGATTGATTTTATTGGCGAGGAAAGCGTGGGCATGACCATGCCGCCGGAAATCAGCGTGGGCCGCGAGAACTGGGTGAACCAGGAAGTCGCGCGCCATTTCGGCTACGGCGACATTCCCATCAGCGCCTGCTACGAATGGAAATCCCGCCGCTCGCGCAACCTCGGCCTCGAACGCCACGCCGAGTGGAACGTCCGCGACGTGCTCATCGGCCACGCGTGGCGGCAGCCGCTGATTCCGACCTTCGGCCTGCCGGACGTGACGTTCAGCTACTACCACACGGTCTGGGGCGACGGCGCGTTCACGCACAACCCACAGGTGTATCCCAAGCCCACCTATCCCGCCGTGGCCACCGCGACGCTCGTGCTCGATTGCGCGAAGTTCGTGCGCATGGTCCCGACCGGCTCGCTCACGGTCTATGCGCTTGAGTTCCAGCGCGACGGCGAATTTATCTACGCCTGCTGGACCGCGCGTGGCGAACTCGATGCCACGCTCGAATTCGCGCGCGACGCCACCGTGAAACACACCGAAATGCTCGGCCGCTCGACCACGCTGAAAGCCGCCGCCCGCTTGCTCAAACTGCGCATCGCCGAAGCCGCGAATTACCTCACCAGCCCCGTCGCATTGAAATCCGTCGCCGCCCTCGGCGAGCGCACCTTTCCCCGCGAGCAACCGCCGGCGAACGCGCAGCTCACGCTCGCCAACCCGATGAACAAACTCGCCGACTGGAAGCTCGACCGCGCCGCGGACCCGCGCATCGACGTGCCCGCCAAAGCGCCGATCAACAGCACGTCCTTCCGCCGCCCCGGCAAATACGAGTTGCGCGAGGTGAAGGACGAGCAGGCCGGCGCTTGTCTCGAACTCGAACTCCTCGCCGACGGCGCGTGCCCCGCGCTCATGCAAGAATACACGTTCCTGCGGCTCGCCCAACCCGTTGCGCTCCCCGGCACGCCTGCGACCGTCGCGCTGCGGGTGAAGGGGAATTCCTCGTGGGGCAAGGTGTTTTGGGAAATCGAAGACGCCGAGGGCGAGCGCTGGCTCTCCGCCGGCACCGGCGGCTACGGCTGCGATGTCTATGACTGGCCCGAGCGCGCCGGCCTCAACTTTGATGGCTGGAACCTCCTGCAATTTCCCCTCACCGCGCGCTCGCCCATCGACGTGCAAAGCCCCGGCCAGAACCCCTTCCAGTGGCAGCACAACGGCACCGGCAATCGCAAACTCGACTACCCCATCAAGCTCATCGGCATCGCGGTCTCGATGCCGCGGCAGGCCGTGAACCTGATCAAAATGGAGCCGGTGAAAACCAGTATCCGGCTGGGCGGGCTGAGCGCGTATTGAATTGCCATGAATTTGCGCCTACGTGAATCCTCCAGTCGCCAGCATCGTATCAGCCGAATGAATGCCCCGTCGCTTCCCCGACCGTTCCCCACCGCACCCACCAGCCGTGCGGTCCAAGCGGATGACTCCCCCGGCCTCCCGCATCGCGAACTACTGCCCCGGCGTCGCTTCTTGCAATCCCTGGGGCTGGCGGCCGGCACCGGCGTCTGGTGTCCAATCCCGACAGGCGCCGCGACGAAATCCGCCGCCCGGCCGCGACTCCGTTTCGTGCAGATCAACGACCTCCACGTCCAGGCCCCGGGCGCGGCCGTACGAACCTACGCGCAAGCAAATGAAAAGGCCCGCTGGCTGGTGGCTGAAATCAACCGGGAGCCCCGCCCCGACTTTGTTCTCGGCATCGGCGACCTCATCCATGGCGAGCGCCTCGAACAACTGCCCAGGGATTTCGCCGTGTTTCAAGAGATCATCAAACCGTTGGCGGTTCCGTTCTACCCCGGCTTGGGAAACCACGAGGTCATCCAGCGCGAGGGTGATCCCCGTTACGAAAAGGCTTACCGCGAAATGTTCGGCCACCAGCGCGTGAACTACACCTTCTCGGCAGGTGGCCTGCGCTTCATCATGCTCAACAACAGCGGCGCAACCGTGGTCGGCCCGGAAATTGTCCGCCAGCGGAACGCCTGGTTGCGCGACGTGCTCCAGGCCCATCGCGGACAGCCGAAGATAGTCGGTTGTCATATTCCCCTCGTCCCCGTGCGGAATGAACCGGTGCTGACCCGAAGCTTCGGTTTCCGGTCCTACACCGCCCACGACGAGGAATTACTCGGCCTCGTGGATGAACATGCGGACTCGATCATCGCGGTCCTGTCCGGCCATCTGCACCTGACCGGCGCGCTTGAACGCGGTGGCGTCCACCACATTTCCATTGCCGGCACCGCCTCGTATCCCAGCGATTTCGCGCGCTTCGAACTGTTCGACGACCGCCTTACAATGCAGGTCTGCCAACTGCCCGCCGAACTGGCCAAGGCCGCCCCCTCCATCCACGGCCGGCCACGGCACAAGGTTGATTTCACCGACTCCACCCACGACACCGGGGAAACCTATCAATCCGGCCGCGGCGAGGAGCGCAATCTGACCGTGACCTTAAAACGCCCCCTGCCCTGAGTTCGCCGCCATACTCCGCCCAGCGGTTTCGGAAGCCTCGGAAGGCGGCTGTCTGCACCCGGCGGACCACGTTCTCAGAACTCGTGTTTGCGCACGCGCCGCCTTCTGCTCTAATGGGATCCGCAAGTTATGAAAAGACACCATCCCCTCGTCCTCGCCACGCTCACCTGCGCAATTCTCGCTGCCGCCACCCCGCGCCTCCTCGCCGCCGCCAAACCGGCGGCCAAGAAGGCAGCCGCGCCGAATGCCGGCCTGGCCATCAACGAAAACAAGGCCACCCCGGTCGCACGCATCAAGACGTTGAAGGATTTTCAGGTCGAATTGCTCTACTCCGTCCCCATCGGCGAGCAGGGCTCGTGGGTCAATCTCTGCACCGACGGCAGGGGCCGCATCATCGCCAGCGACCAATACGGCGGCCTGTTCCGCTTCGCCCCGCCTGCTCCCGGCCAACCGCTCGACCCGGCAAAGATTGAGAGAATTCCGGCCGCCATCCGCGCCGTGAACGGCCTGCTCTGGTTCAACAACGGCCTCTACTGCGCCGTGAATGACTACGAGAACAAGATCCCCAGCGGCCTCTACCGCATCACGTCCTCGAAGGGCGACGACACGCTCGACAAGGTGGAACTCCTCCGCGACATGCAGGCACGCGGCGACCACGGCGTCCATGCCATCGTGCCCGCACCCGACGGCAGGTCGCTCTTCCTCATCACCGGCAATGGCACCAAGCCCACCGCGTTCAGCGGCTCGAAGGTTCCCCTCATCTGGGGTGAAGACCACGTGCTGCCGCGCATGCCGGACGGCCGCGGCTTCATGCGCGAAGTGCTCGGCCCCGGCGGCATCATTTATCAGGTCTCTCTCGACGGTAAAACCTTCACGCCCTACTCGTCCGGATACCGGAACATCTTCGACGCTGCGCTCAACCGCGACGGCGAGCTGTTCACCTACGACGCCGACATGGAATACGATTTCAACACCCCGTGGTATCGCCCCACGCGCGTCAACCACGTCACCAGCGGCTCCGAATACGGCTGGCGCAACGGCGCGGGCAAGCGCC
>CAZUUP010000337.1:4503-6823 GCA_964623105.1 uncultured Akkermansia sp. | reverse complement strand
GTGCGCAGCGATCCGGTGCTGCGCCTCGCCATGGACGGGGAGCGGCAGTTGTGGCGGTACACGGCGGGGCGGAAGGATTTCAATCTGAACGGGGAGAAGAAGTCGCAGGCGGGGCAGTTGCTGCCGGCGAAGTGGGTGGCGAAGGACTGGGGGGAGCTGGTGGCGCGCAAGCTGAACATTGCATGGCTGCCGGTGGACCAGGTGTTCCTGCGGGTGTTGCAACTGCCGAAGTGCGACGAATCGGAACTGGCGTCGATGGTGGAGTTTCAGCTGGAGAAAATCTCGCCGCTGCCGGTGGCGCAGGTGTTGTGGAGTTACGAGCCGGTGCCGTCGCGGTCGCGGTTGCCGCGGGCGATGCAGACGGTGGTGGTGGCGGTGGTGGCGCGGTCGGTGGTGGAAGAGTTTCTGGGTGGGCTGGAGACGGAGGGATACCTGGCGGACCGGCTGGAGATACCGTTTTTGCACGAGCTGCTGGCGACGGTGGTGGACGGGGACGGGGCGTGGATTTACCTGCGGAAATGGGGCGCGCGGCATGTGTGTCTGGCGGCGTGGTGGTATGACGGGACGTTGCAGAATTTCACGATCCTGCCGCTGACGACGCCGGAAAACTTTGCCGGGGAGATCAAGGATCACCTGCATCAGACGGCATGGGCGGGGGAGTTGGAGGGCTGGCTGACGGCGCCCCCGCGGGTGCAACTGGTGGCGGGGGCGGAGGAGATCGACGTGGCCCGGGCGGTGGCGAATACGCTGGGGGAACAGGCGGCGGGGGCGGTGGCTGGGTTGCCGGCGGTGCAGTTGGCGACGTTGAGCGCACGACGGGCGGCGGGGAACCAGTCGCGGCTGAACCTGTTGCCGGCGGAATTCGCGGCGCGGTACCGGCAGAAGTTCATTGATGCGGTGTGGATGCGGGCACTGGGCGCGCTGCTGATGATTTATCTGCTGGGCCTGCTGGTGTATTTCGGGGCGGTGCAGGTGGTGCAATATCAGCGGGACAATGTGGAGGGCGAGGTGGCGGCGATCAGCGGGAGTTACACGAATGCGTTGAAGGCCAGGGCGCGGATCGAGGTGTTGCAGGAGCAGATCAACCTGCGGCATGCGGCGCTGGACGGGCTCAAGCTGCTGTCGGAGAACCTGCCGGCGGAGCTGACGTTGAGTTCGCTGGTATTTCAGCAGGGCAAAAGCATCACGTTGCGCGGGGTGGCGCCGGCGGGGCAGACGCCGAAGATCACGGAGTATAACAGCGTGTTGAGCAAGGTGATGTTGAACGGGGCGCCGATGTTCAATGCGGTCAATTCACCGACCATCGTGACGGCACCGGGGGGGCAGACGGCGGACTGGTATTTCACGTGCGAGCTGCGACGAAAGGGGGCGGAATGAGTTCGACGCTGGACCGCCTGAATTTGCGACCGCAGGAGAAGCGGCTGGTGATCGGGGTGGGGATCTTCGTGTTCCTCCTGATAAATTATTTCCTGGTGTGGCCGCGGTTCGAGGATTTGCACACGCACAAGCAGGCGATGGAGCGGTCGAAGCGGAAGCTGCGGGAGTACCGGGCGGAGGTGGACAAGGTGCCGGAGTACAAGTTGAAGCTGGCCAAGCTGGAGGAGGGGAATCCGATGGTGGAATCGGCGGAGCAGGCGATCCTGCTGATCCGGCGGGTGCAGGAGCAGGCGTCGCGGAGCGGGGTGACGCTGGCCAGTCAGCGGCCGGTGCCGAAGATGAACATCAAGACGAACGACTTTTTCGAGGAGGAGGGCCTGGCGATCAGCTTCACATCGGGGGACAAGGAACTGGTGGATTTTCTGGTCACGCTGGGCGGGGACAACTCGATGATCCGGGTGCGGGACATGGATTTGAAGCCGGACCCGAGCCGGAGCCAACTGGTTTGCAATTTGACGTTGTTTGCCAGCTATCCGAAGTCGGCGACGCGTCCGGCGACCGCAACCAAACCCGCGGCGGGTGCCGCTCCGAAATAGGCTTTCTTGTGAACACAAAACTTCTCCTTGGCCTGATGCTGCTGGTGAGTGTCGGGGTGCGCGCGCAGGTGACGCCGTCGCTGTTTGCGCCGGCGGGATTTCCGAATCTCACGAACACGACGCCGGTGGTGTCGAACACGAATCGCAATCCGGCGGTCGGCCTGCCGGCGCGATTTGGGACGGGCGGTAGCGGGACCGTGACGACGGTGCCCGCAGCGGTGCCTCCGGCGATCAATAATCCGGAGCCGGTGGCGTTGCCGGTGCCGGTAGCGTCTCCCGCGCCGGCGGTGCCGGTGGCCTCGCCGGGAATTCCCGGGTTTCCGAAGTTTCCGGCGAATCCGGGCGCG
>CAZUUP010000337.1:0-4403 GCA_964623105.1 uncultured Akkermansia sp. | reverse complement strand
GGCGCGTTGAGCCCGCCGACGGTGGTGACGGCACCGAGTGGGGTGCCTTCGTCGCCGACGAGTCCGCCCGCTTTTCCGGCGTTTCCCGGGACGACTCCGGCGGCGGTGCCGGCTGCGCCGCCGGTCCCCGCGCCCAGTGCGCCACCGGCCTTTCCCGCGTTTCCGGGTTCGGTGCCGGCGAGTCCGACGGCTGCGGTGCCGGTTCCGAGCTTGCCAACGCCGAGTGTGCCGCCAGCGGTGCCGACTTTTCAGCCGTTGCAGACGGTGACGCCGGGTGGGGCTGCATTGCCGGTGCCGGGTCGGGGGTTGCCGGCGGCGCGGACGAATCCGATTGTGATTGCGCCGCCGGTGCCCAGTCAGCCGCCGCCGCCGGGGGCTTCGCAGCCGGGGGCGGCAGGGGCGGGCGACAAAGTGGACACCAGCACGCTGAAGTTTCAGGAGGTGCCGCTGGCGGAGGTGTTGGAGACGTATGCGGATTTCACGGGCAAGACGGTGTTGCGGGCGCCGAACCTGGCGTTGACGACGCCGATCACGATCAAGGTGCAGGGGGAGTTGACCATGAAGGAGGCGGTGGAGGCGCTGGACACGGTGCTGGCGCTGAACGGGGTGACGATTGTGCCGATGGGATCGAAGTTTGTGAAGGCGGTGCCGTTTGCGCAGGCGCAGCAGGAGGCGGCGGCGTTCTCCTCGACGATGAGGCTGGAGGACATGCCGGATGCGGCGCGGTACATGACGCGGATTCTCCAGTTGAAAAATGCGAAGCCGAGCGAGGTGGTGCCGGCGATCCAGGGCTTTGCGAAGCTGCCGAACAGCATCCTGCCGGTGGACAGCACGCAGATTTTGATCCTGCGGGATTACTCGGAGAACATCAAACGGATGATGGAGGTGATCGAGAAGATCGATGTGGCGATACCGATTGACGAGGATTTTGAGGTGATTCCGATCAAGTATGCGTTGTCGTCGGACATGGCGGCGGTGCTGGGCTCGTTGACGGGTGGCGGGGGCGGCGGTGGGGCGACGGGGCGGACGACGGGGAGCACGCGGCGGCCGACGTTGCCGACGGGGGTGGGGAGCACCATCGGGGGGACGGGAACGCTGGGTGGACAGCAGGGGATGGGCATGCAGCCGGGGCAGGCGGGGTATAATCCTCAGGCAGGCAACACGACGCCGGGTGCGCAGGTGAACACGTTGCAGCAGCGGTTGCAGCAGATCGTGAGCCGGGCGGCGACGGGGACGGCGGGAGGCGCGCAGCCGTATCTTGGCGAGGCGCGGATCATGCCGTATGAGCGGGGTAATTCGCTGCTGGTGCTGGCGAACAAGGCGGACATGGCGAAGGTGAAGGAAGTGATCGCCAAGCTGGACGTGGTGCAGCAGCAGGTGTTGATCGAGGCGATCATCCTGGATGTGAATTTGTCGGATGATTTCAACCTGGGGGTGACGGCGGGGCAGCGTCCGGTGAACAAGGGTTCGTTGGCGGGCGCGGGGGTGGCGAACAATGAGAACAACATCCTGGCGACGGGGTCGCAGTTGTTGAGCCGGCTGGGTTTCGGGACGAATGCGGGCGGGTTGTTTCCGAATTCCGGGGGGCTGAGTTATTTCGGGCGGCTGGGGCCGGTGTTTGATGTGGCGGTGACGGCGCTGGCGAAGGATTCGCGGGTGAACATTTTGTCGCGTCCGCGGATTCAGGCGACGCATGCGGAGCAGGCGACTTTGTTCATTGGCGAGACGGTGCCGTATGTGACGGGAACGTTTTTCGGGGGAATCAACGCTAACGCTTCGTCGCAGTATCAGCAGTTGGCGGTGGGCATCAGCCTGAACGTGCTGCCGCTGATCAACCCGGACGGTTTGGTGATCCTGGAGATCGCGCAGAACATCGAGCAGATCGGTGGGAGTGTGCGGATTGACAACAATGATGTGCCGAAAACGACGCGGCGCCAGGCGCAGACGAAGGTGGCGGTGAACAACGGGGATACGATCGTGCTGGGGGGGTTCATTTCGAGCACGAAGGACCGCTCCAAGAGTGGCATTCCGGTGTTGAAGGATATTCCGTTGTTGGGGGCGTTGTTCCGTTCGCAGAGTGACAAGAACACGCGGTCGGAGCTGATGGTGTTGATCCGTCCGACGGTGTTGGCGACGCCGGCGGTGGCGGCGCAGTATACGTCGTCGGAGCGGAGCAGTCTGCCGGGGGTGCGGCAGGCGGAGTATGAGTTTATGCGGGATGAGATGCAGCGGCGGGAGAAGCTGGAGGCTTACAAGAAGGGGAAAAAGGATTTTGAATCGCCGCTGATTCCGGCAGGGCCGTCGGCGTTGCTGCCGCGGGGGCCGCGGTAATTCGAGAGTGGGGTGGAGTGGAGGGGCAGCGGGCGTAGCGGCGTGGATGGGGTGCCGCGTTCTGCCTGTGCGGGTTCAGCGGCGGCCGTCGTACCAAGGTTGGCAGGCGTCGCGGTTGCGGAGAGTGCGGCCGGGCATGAGGGCGCCGCGGAGGAGGAAGCGGGCGTATTCCCACGGGGTGTAGAGGTGGAGTTTGCGGGCGGAGGTGACGAGGGGATGGCGGTGGAGGATGACGAGTTGTTTGCCGTGGCTGCGGGCGTGTTTTTTGAGGCGTTCGCTGAGATCGATTTCCTCGGAGGCAAAGAGTTCATTGCTGAATCCGCCGATGGCGCGGAAGGCGTCGGCCTGGACGAAGATGAAAGAGCCGGCGGCCCAGCGGCGGACGCGGCTGAGGAGGTTCCAGGCGTGGACGAGTAGGCCGGCGAAGAAGTGGTTTTCGTCGAGTTGCACGGTGGCGCCGCCGCCGAGGCAGGGTTGGTGGGTAATGGCGTGGGCGACGTCGGCAAAGAGATCTGCGCCGGGGTGGGAATCGGCGTCGATGAAGATGAACCAGTCGCCAGTGGCGGCGGAGGCGCCGCGGTTGCGGGCGAGGGCGATCTGGTTGACGGGTTCGAAAATGACGGTGGCGCCGGCGGCACGGGCGAGTTCGGCGGTGCGGTCGGTGGAGTTGTTGTCGCAGACGACGAGTTCGGTCTGCCAGCCGAGGCGGGTGAAGGCGAGGGCGGCGTCGCGGATGCTGGCGAGGGTGGCGGCGATGAGTTTCTCCTCGTTGAAGGCGGGGATGATGAGGGAGATTTTCACGACGGGAGGAGGTTGAAGGGGGGAAGCTCAAAGTTCAAAGTTCAAAGCTCAAAGCTCAAAGCTCAAAGCTCAACGCCCAACGCTTAACCCTGACGTTCAACCCCGACGCTCAGCGTTCGATGCTCGATGTTAATGGCGAGGGCTGGTCAAGGGGGGTGGCGAGTTGGTAGGGTCGGGAAGATGGATTCCATGCCGGAAGCGGAATTGATCGGGCGGTGTCGTCGCGGGGAGGCGACGGCGTGGGATATGGTTTTTGACCGGCACTATGATGCGGTGGGGCGGTTTGTGTTTCAGTTGTGTCCGCAGTTCAGTCATGAGGATGCGGAGGAGGTGTGTCAGGAGACGTTTCTGGCGGCGATCAAGGGGATGAGTGCGTTCCAAGGGCAGAGTCAGTTGCAGACGTGGTTGTTCCGGATTGCGGCGAACAAGGCGCGGGATTACCGGGACCGGCAGCTGGCGGCGAAGCGGGGCGGGGGACAGGTGACGGTGTCGTTGCAGGAGGAGTCGCCGGGCGGCTTGCCGGCGGTGGATCCGCCGAGCGGGGCGCCGGGTCCGGACGCGGAGTTGGTGAACGGGGAGACGGCGGAGTTGTTGCGGGGGGCGCTGGACCGGTTGGGTGATCCGTGCCGGGAGTTCATCGAGTTGCGGCATTTTGGGGATCTGAGTTACGAGGAGATCAGCGTGGCGGTGAATTTGAACGGGAAGACGGTGAGTTCACGGTTGAGCAAGTGCCTGGACAAACTGGAGGCGATTGCGCGGCCGATCTTTTCAGGGGGGAAAAATCCATTTTCCCCGTCTAACCGCTGAGTCTAAATGTCGAACGAATCGCCAAAACGAATGGAACGGATGCTGCGCCGGTGGGCGCGGCAGCGCCGGGATGCGGCGGGGGCCGGATGGGCGGTGCATCCGGCGACGCGGGGGATGTTGCAGGGGGAGGTGGCGCGGACGTTTGGGACGGCGCGGGGGAAGGCAGACAAGCGGGGCGGGGCGCGTGGATGGTGGTGGGGATTGGTGTGGATGCCAATGACGCCCTGGCACGCGAGGCCGGGCCGCGGGTGAGCCAACTCGACCGGCGCCTCGCCGACCTGATCGGACGCATGCCGGAGGCCGCGCAGAAGGACGAGGAGCCGCTGCTGCGGGCGCTCACCGAGCTGGCCGCAGAGGTCGAGCGCATCTCGGCCGAGACGAACTACAGGTTCGGTGCCGGCCGCGCCTACCATGACGTGATGCTGCGCCGGATCGGCGAGCTGCGCGAGGTGCGCATCCAAGGG
>CAZUUP010000336.1:0-6823 GCA_964623105.1 uncultured Akkermansia sp. | reverse complement strand
TTGATTTTGCCGGTGTTGGCGGGGGGATTTGCGTCTCGACGTTGTAATTCTGGGGCGGTATGGAAAGGGAACACTATGGATGGGCTGCACACGGATCATTGCTTCCGGCGAGGTGTCGGGCGGTTGGGACACAGGCTGATGCTGCGCGCGGGGATTGTGGGACTGGCTTTTATCCTGACGGTGGTCGGGCGGGGTTTGGCGGCGGGGGCGGGCGACAAGGCGGAGGGCGCGACGGGGTTGGCGCGGGGGTTGGAGGAGCGGGGGGATTTCGAGGCGGCGGTGGGTCAGTGGGAGACGGCGGCGGGGTATTACGTCGGGAGGAAGGATTTTGCCGGGGCGGCCGAGGCGTATGCGGGTTGGGCGCTGGCGTGTCGGGCGCTTGGTTTTCACGATTTGGCGGGGAATGTCGTGCGCAAGGGATTGGCGGCGTGTCCGGGGGTGGCGGGCGGGGGGCGGGCGCGACTGGAACATGCCGCGGGTGCGGTGGCGGCGGGGCTGCGGCGTCCCGGTGCCGAGGGGATGCTCAATCAGGCTTTGGCGCTGGCGGAGTCGGCCGGGGACGCGCGTCTGGGGGCGGAGATTTTTCGGTCGCTGGGTGATTTGCAGATGGCGCAGCGGGGTTGGGCGCAGGCGGCCGGGTTTTACGCGCGGGCGGCGGCGCGGGCGGAAGGGGCCGGTGAGCGCGCGGGGGCGGCGCTGGCGATGGTGCGCAAGGCGCAGGCGGATGTGCGGCTGGGCGACGCGGGATTTGCGTTGGAGACGGCCGCCCGGGCGGAGGGGCTGGCCGGGGCGCTGGGGATGTCGCATGTGCGGGCAGCGGCTTTTCTGGCGCTGGCGGGGGTTCATCGGGACGGCGGGTTGCAGGGCGGGGTGGCGGCGGTGGTGCGGGCGCAGGCGCGATTGGAGGAGGCGTTGCGGACGGCGACGGCGGTGGGGGATGTGCGGTTGCGTTCGCTCGCGCTGGGCGAGTTGGGTGAGCTGGCGCTGGCGGCGGGGCAGAACGAACGGGCCCTGGAGCTGGCGGAGCAGGCGGCCTTCGCGGGGCAGCGGGGGAATCTGACGGATGTGATTTACCGGTGGCATTGGAATGCGGCGAAGGCGTGGGTGCGGTTGCAGCGGATGGACGAGGCGCTGGCGGGTTATCAGCGCGCGGTGCAGGCGGTGCGGGCGGTGCAGAACGACCTGATTCTCGGGCACAGCGTGGGGCAGCGGGCGGGAACGTTTCGGGAGACGGTCGGGCCGTTGTTCTATGAGCTGGCAGACCTGCTGCTGAAGAAAGCGGCGCGGGAGGATGATCCGGTGCGGCTGGGGCGGTTGCTGGCCGAAGTGCGCGGGGAGCTGGAGTCGTTCAAATCGGCGGAGCTGGATGACTTTTTCCGGGATCATTGCGTGAACACGGTGCGCGCGCGGGAGCGGGCGGTGGATCAGACGGATCCAAAGAGCGCGGTGTTGTATGTGGTGCCGCTGCCGGATCGCACGGAATTGCTGGTGGGCTTGGTGGACGGCATCCGGCGGTTTCCGGTGGGGGTGACGGGTCCGGTGCTGATGGAGACGGCGCAGGAACTCCGGCGGAAACTGGAGAAACGGACGACCCACCAGTATCGCGTGCCGGCGCGCAAGCTGTATCAGTGGTTGATCGCGCCGGTGGCCGGGTTGCTGGCGGAGCGGGGGATCGAGACGCTGGTGGTGGTGCCGGACGGGGCGTTGCGGACGATTCCGCTGGGGGCGTTGCTGGACGGGGAGAAGTTTTTGATCGAACGGTTTGCGGTGGCGGTGAGCCCCGGGTTGACGCTGCTGAGTCCGGAGAAGTTTGCGCATGTGCCGCCGCGGTTTCTCACGTGCGGATTGACGGTGGAGGTGAGCGTGACCAACGGGCTGGCGGGGGCGGTGTGCGCGGAGCCGCCGGAGGGCGGGCGCGGGGGGGCGGCGCGCGAGGTGACGCGGTATGCGGGGCTGGATCATGTGCCGGCGGAGCTGGCGGCGGTGAGCGGGATGTTCGGGGGCGCAGTGCTGCGCGACGAGGATTTCCGGCTGCCGTTGTTGCGCGGGGAATTGGAGAAGAATCCCGTCTCGGTGCTGCATGTGGCGTCGCACGGGGAGTTCGGCCCGACGGCGCAGGACACGTTCCTGGTGACCTATGCGGGGAAGTTGACGCTGGACGAGCTGGAGGCGCTGGTGAAGCCGCGGAAATACCGGGGGCAGCCGCTGGAGTTGCTGACGTTGAGCGCGTGCCAGACGGCGGCGGGGGATGACCGGGCGGCGCTGGGGCTGGCGGGTGTGGCGTTGAAGGCGGGGGCGCGGAGTGCGCTGGCGACGCTGTGGAGTGTGAATGACGAGGCCAGCGCGCGGCTGGTCACGGAGTTTTACGCGCAAATCCGGCAGCATCCCGAGATTTCGCGGGCGCAGGCGTTGCGGCGGGCGCAGGTGAAGCTGATCGGGCAGGAAGCTTATTATCACCCTGCGCTCTGGTCGGCGTTTCTCCTGATTGGAAACTGGCTGTGAGGGCGAGGAGCGCGTGAAGAGACTTGCTTACGCACTGGCGAGCCCGGCAGGAAGAGAGGCGGGGTTGCGCGCGGGCAAGACGGCGGGGCTGACGTTGCTGGTTTTGCTGGCGGTGGTGGTCTTGTGGCGGCTGGGGGGCTGGCAGTTCTTGGAGCTGAAGTTTTACGATCATTGGGTGCGGCAGAGCGTCCGTCCGTTGTCCGAGTCATCGCCGGTGGTGATCGTGGCGGTGAAGGAGAAGGATCTGAACAATCCCGATAACGGCTGCTGGCCGATCAGCGACCGGAAGCTGGCGGAGTTGATCGACCGGCTGGCGGCGGCGGGGCCGCGGGCGATTGGGCTGGATTTGCTGCGGCCGGTGCCGGTGCCGTGTGGCGGGGCGGAGTCCGACGCGCTGCGGCTGGCGTTGGAGCGCCATACGAATGTGGTGATGGCGCACAATCTGCCGCGCGAAGGGCAGAGTGGCACGCCGCCGCCCCGGCACCTGACGGGTCGTCCGGAGCAGTTGGGGGTGGTGAACCCGTTTCCGGCGAACGAGCCGAACAATGTGACGCGGCGCGTGATCTTGTACGAGGATCGTGGGTTGTACGGAACCGGGGAGCAGCGGTACTGGAGCCTGGGGGCGCAACTGGCGCGGCGGTACATGGCGGCCGAGGGGGTGGCGTGGGAGGAGGTCGAGACCGGAGGGGAGATCTGGGATGTGTTTGGCCGGCTGCGGCTGGAACCGCTCAATCCCAATGATGGCGGGTATGTCGGGCTGGAACGGGGCGGCTACCAGTATCTGCTGTCCTTTGCCGGCCCGGCGCGGTTTCCCACGTATTCGCTGTCCGAGGTGTTCGCGGGTGGCGTGCCGGCGGAGGTGTTCCGGGGCAGGGCGGTGCTGGTTGGTCTGGAGGCGGACAGCGTGCAGGACGAGATGTCCACGCCGTTGAACGTGTTGCAGCCCGGGGTCGAGGTGCATGCGCATACGACGTGTCAGCTCTTGAACGGGGCGCTGGCGGGGCGGGGCGCGGTGCGGTTTTTGCGGGAGTGGCAGGAGGGCTTGTGGTTGCTGCTGGCGGTGGTGCTGGGGCTGGCTTCGGGGATGCTGGCCTCGGGCTTGCTGCCGTTCCTGTTGTGCCTGACGGCGGGGGTGGCGGGGATTTACTTTGCGGGAAGCTGGGCGTTTGCCGCGGGGTATTGGATACCGGTGGTGCTGCCGATGGCGGGGTTTGTGCCGGTCGCCGGTTTGGTGCAGGTGCTCCGGTTCGACGAGGAGCGGAAATGGCGGCAGCGGATCATCGGTGTCTTCAAGGATCACGTTTCGCCGAAGGTGCTCGAACTGTTGCTGGCGCAGGGCGGGCGGCTGGAGCCGGAAACGCTGACGGCGACGGTTTTTTTTGCCGACTTGAAGGGGTTCTCCACGATGGCGGCGGGCCGGAAGCCGCAGGAGGTGGTGGCCTGGTTGAACGAGTTCCTGCAGACCATGATCCCGCCGGTTTTGCAGCGGGATGGAATGGTCATCGACTTCATTGGAGATTCGGTGCTGGGCGGGTTTGGCCTGCCCATCGCAGTGGCGGGTGCGGTCCGAAAAGATGCGATTGCCGCCGTCCACGCGGCGCTGGAGCTGGGGGAGGTGGTCGCCGGCCTGAGCCGGCGCATGACGGCGGCGGGGCAGCCGGGGACGGCGGTGCGGATCGGCGTGAGCACGGGGCCGGTGGTGTCGGGCATCGTGGGTGGTGTGGGGCACTCGAAGTACACGGTGATTGGCGATTCCGTGAACGTGGCAGCGCGTTTGGAAAGCGTGGATCTGTCGGAGCGTGGCATCGTGTTGACCGAAGGAAGCTTCCGGCTGCTGGTCACGGAGGAGACCTGGAAGCTGGTGGCGGACGATTGCGAGGGGACCTGTCTCGGGCCAATTGCCTTGAAAGGCCAGCCGGAGCCGGTGATAGTCCATCAAATCCACCGCCGGAAGGTTTGAAGGGTGCCTGCCATGAAAACAATTCTCCTCCACTTTGCCATCGTGTTCGTTTTGGCCGCGGAGTTGCTGACGGCGGCGGAATCCAAACCGCCGAAGCCGCCCAAACCGCCTGAACCGCCGGTCAACGAGGAGCCCAAGAAACCGGCGGCGCCGGCCAGACCGGTGAAGGTGCGGGTCGTCGCCCCCTATCTGCACGTCACCCGGCCGGGCGGGGCGCGGGACAAAGACAAGAAGCTTCCGAAGCTGGTGGTGTTGGGGACGACGAACACCACGCCGACGACAGCCGAGTCGCCGGTGCTCTATTTTCATACGACCGGCTCGGCGGCAGTGCCGGTGTTTTTCACGCTGACCCTGACGCCGGCGGCGGCAAATCCGGCAAGGGCGAATGCGCCTTTGATCGAGGCACGGGTGGGGCAGGCGGCGGCCGGGGTTTATGCGATTGATCTGCGGGAGGCGGGCATCCGGTTGGTGGCGGGAGAGAGCTACGAATGGTCGCTGGCGACGGCGGCCGACGGACAGACGACGGCGCGGGACATCGTCGCTTTGGGCCGCATCCGGTATCAGCCCGCCACGGCGAAATTGCAGGCCGAGCGGGAGCGGGCTGCCGCGGGGTCGCGGCATGAGGTTTATTTGCGGCACAAACTTTTTTACGATGCGCTGGCGGCGTTGCTGCCGTTGCTGGAAAAACAGCCGGGCGAGCCGCGGCTGAATGCGGATCTGAATCGGGTTCTGAAGGAGATCGGTGTGGTGCGGGCGGATCTCGCCGCCGGTTCCGGGGCGCGTCCGTGAAGGGTGGCTGGGAGTGGTCTCCCGGTTGGGTTGGGCTGGTTCTGGTTGGATGCCTTCGCCGCCGTCGCACGGGTGGGGTTCTGCCTTGCCGCCAGCCGGGGTGCGGGTTTAGCGTCTTGGCCATCGCGAGACCACCCACCCAGATCAGGCCTTATGAAAATCAAACTTGTTGCCGGTCTTGTCAGTGCCTTGGCTGGGCAGATTCTTTCGGCCGCGGAGAAGATTCCTTCCCCTCCCGCCACGCCGGCAAAAACCGTCGAGTCCACCGCCGCCGCGCCGGTGAAGTCGTTGCGCAACCTCGGGATTCACGCGGGCCGTACGAAGACGGGGGGAACGCGCAACCAGAACGCCGGACTTGCCGCGCCGGTGGTGCTGGCGCCGAGCGAGGTGGCCCGGACCATCAGCGAATCCCCGGTGTTCTACTGGCTTTGCGACGGGGGTGGGCAGGTCAGCTTTGTGTTTACGCTGACGCTGCCGCGGGCCGATGAACCGGTGTTGGAAAAGGTGGTGAAGGATCAGAAATCCGGGGGCGTGTACGGCATTGATCTGGCGGCACTCGGGGTGAAGCTGGAACTGGACCGGGATTACGAGTGGTCGGTCTCAACCGTCGTGCGGGATGAGTCGTCGTCCCGGGACATCGTCTCACAGGGGCGGATTCGACGCGTGACGGCGGGACCGGAGGTGGCGGCGGTGCTGGCGGGTGCTCCCGCGGGGGCGCGGCACGAGATTTATTCCCGGAGCGGATTGTTTTATGACGCGGTGGCCGCCTTGTTGCCGTTGGTGGAGGCCCGGCCGGACGACGCGAAATTGCGCGCGGACCTGGACGGGTTGCTGGCAACTTTCAAGGTGGCGGTGGTCAGGCGATAGGCCGGGTTCGGGCAGCGGGGCGTGGTTTGCTGGGGGCGCGGGTCTGGGTAACCGCCGGTCGGGCGTCACTTCGTCTGGAAGTAGCCGCGCTGTTTTTCGCTGATGGGCAGGTCGAGCCGGGTCAGCACCAGCAGCATGTCTTCCCATACTTTGCGCTTCTCCCCCTGATCGGGGTTGTGGAGGAGATACGAGGGGTGAAAGGTGGGCATCAGGGGGATCCCGCGAAAATCCTGCCAGCGGCCGCGCAGTTGGTTGATTCCGGAGCTGACGCCGAGCAACCCTTTGGTCGCCGTGGCCCCCAGGGAGACGATGACTTGGGGACGGACGATTTCGATTTGGGAGAGCAGGTAGGGAATGCAGGTGGCCATTTCGTCGGGGCCGGGCGGGCGGTTGCCGAAGGATTGTCCGGGCGTGTCGGGGCGGCACTTGAGGATGTTGGCGATGTAAACCAGGTCGCGGGTGAAATCCATCGCTTTGATGATCTTGGTAAGCAACTGGCCGGCCGGGCCCACGAAAGGTTCGCCTTCCGCGTCTTCGTCAGCCCCGGGTGCCTCCCCGACGAACATCAGCACTGCGTCGGGATTGCCAACGCCGAAGACCACGTTCCGCCGTGAGGCCGCCAAGTGCGGGCATTTCTGGCAGGCGAGGGTGCGTTCGCGCAATTCGGCCAGGGCGCGACGCTTTTCGCCCAGTGTGAGGCGCGGG